>RFTA01000170.1 GCA_009923685.1 Actinomycetota bacterium | reverse complement strand
GAAAGTCGCATTGGCGGCAACTATCGGCGGCATGGCGACGCCCGCTTTGATTTTTGTTTCGTTCGCACCTGAAGCCGCACGCAATGGGTGGGTTGCAGTCGTCGCGACCGACATCGCGTTGGCGTCTGCAGTCACGGTTCTTGGCGGGTTTCGGCGCGAAATGCGTGTGCTGCTGTTGACCGTTGCGGTGCTCGATGACCTCGGCGGCGTGCTGGCTTTGGCGACAACGGGTAAAAGCCCAAAACTATTATTCGTCGTCGCGGTTGTTGCCGTCGTCGCATTTTTTGCTTGGGCGATTCGCAAATTTAATTTTGGTGTGCTCGTCACGTTGGGCACGACAGCACTTGTCGTGTTGCTGATGCTTCAAGCAGGAATGCACCCCTCGCTTGGTGCTTTTGCAGTTGGTTTCGTTGTGCCACATTTTGACCCGGATAACCCGTCTGTTGCCGAGAGAACGCAAGAAGCGATTCATCCGTATGTCGCGGTTATATTTTTGCCAGCGTTCGTCTTTTTGCACACGTTGATACCAGTGCGCAAACCTAATGGTGCACCCGCAAATTTAATTGTGATCACCATTGCCGCAATCGTGATCGGAAAAACTCTCGGCATCGGTGGGGCACTCGCTGTGACGCGAAAAATTTCGAACATCTCATATTTTGAAGCTCTCGCGGTTGGTTTTGCTGCCGCGGCCGCGTTGACAGTTGCTTTGATCGGCGTTGAAGCGACGTTGGCTGACTCGCCGTCAGGTGACTCGGTCAAACTCGGTATTCTTGGTGCAACCGCGATCGCAGTCGTGCTCGGCATTGTCGCTGGTCGCCTCGCAAAAGCCGAGCGTCACGAACTAACTTAAAGGCGCATGAAAATTTTGGTGGTTGTAGCGCATCCTGATGATGTTGATTTTGGCGCAGGTGGCACGGTTGCAAATTGGGTCGCTGAGGGCAACGAAGTGGTTTATTGTTTGGTGACCGACGGTCAGGCAGGTGGCTCTGACAACACCGTGACGCGTGAACAAGTCGCGGCTCTTCGTCGTCGAGAGCAAACTGCGGCGGCGAACATGCTCGGGGTCACAGAGTTACATTGGCTCGGGTTCGCTGATGGTGCGGTTGTTGCTGATTTAAATTTGCGCCGCGAAATCAGCGCGGTAATACGCATCGTCAAACCAGATCGTGTGTTGACGCAATCTGCAGAGCGAAACTATTCGCGAATTTATGCCAGCCACCCTGATCACTTGGCAACTGGCGAGGCAACAATGTGCGCGGTTTACCCCGATGCACGAAACGAGTTTGCGTTTCCCGAATTGTTGAGCGAACGCGGGCTCGAACCGCATGCAGTGCCCGAAACTTGGATCATGGCAGGCCCGAATCCGAAACACTTTGTCGATACGACCGACTTCTTGGACAAAAAAATCGAAGCGTTACTGTGCCATCAGAGCCAACACACCGACCCTGCAGGTTTGCCAGCGCGAATGCGTGGTTGGGGCGAGATGATTGCCAAGGCGGGTGGCTTGCCCGAGGGTCGAACTGCCGAGGCGTTCCTGGTTGTTGATACAAAGTAAAGAAAACCCAATACACTGTGAGTTTCATTCGCTGAAAGTCTCGCAAGAAATTTTCAGGGTTTGACGAAGCAAACCAAGATTTGTCGCTTGCGACATTTCGGCGTTTGTCGAAGCAAACCAAGATTTGTCGCTTGCGACATTTCGGCGTTTGACGAAGCAAACCAAGATTTGTCGCTTGCGACATTTCGGCGTTTG
>RFTA01000169.1 GCA_009923685.1 Actinomycetota bacterium | reverse complement strand
TCGGCAAAATTCGCCAAGCCGTGCAACAATAAAATCGTGCCTGAATCGTTTAGCGAGTCGCTGCAGCGGTTGTCGGCGAAAATCAGTTATCAATTTTCTGACATAACTTTGCTCGAAACAGCGATGCGCCACAGTTCGTGGACCGCCGAAAACGATGGTTATGAGTCGAACGAACGACTCGAGTTTTTGGGCGACTCTTTGATCGGCTTCGTCGTGGCCGATGTTATGTATCGGCGCTACCCAGATTTCGACGAAGGAAAACTCACGGACCTGCGAAAAATTGTGGTCAACTCGACGGCCTTGTCGCGTGTGGCGATCGATCTTGGTGTTGGCGAGTTCGTTTTGCTCGGTCGTGGCGAAGAAGCGGGTGGCGGTCGAACCAAAACTTCGATTTTGGCGAATGCGCTTGAAGCCGTTTTTGGTGCCGTTTATTTAGATTCAGATTCGCAACATGCTTATGAAGTTGCCGCACGATTGTTGAACGATTCGATCGACGAGGCGTTGGCTGCTCTAAAAAAACTCGACGCCAAGTCGCAACTGCAAGAGCTCGCCGCACGCCTAGAGCGACCGATGCCCGAATATCGTGTGACGAACGAAGGCCCGGACCACGCCAAAATCTTTTTCGCCGACGTTTTTTTGGGCGAAGAGATGTTGGGTAGCGGTTCTGGGCGGTCAAAGAAGGCAGCCGAAGAGCAAGCGGCACAACAAGCCTGCGCAATTTTGCAGACATCGTAAATTTTTGGTCTGTGCTGCTGAGTCTGCCGACGAAACTCACGAAACAAAGTCGCGACCAAGATGCCCGAACTACCTGAAGTTGAAACCGTCAGGCGTGGACTTGAACAAAGCGTTGTCGGTCGCAAAATTGTGAAAGTCGAGGTGGGTCGTGAACGAACCGTGCGGCGCACCAGTCGAGAAGCCTTGATCGACGGATTGACGGGGGTAAAAATAACTTCGGCGACGCGTCGGGGAAAATATTTGTTGTGCGATCTCGACTCGGGTCAGCGACTGATGATGCATTTGCGCATGAGCGGTCGGCTGATTATTGCCGAGCCCGGCGCACAGCGACCACCACATACGCATGTCGTGATGCATCTGGTCAATGCCACAACGCCCGAGAGCGAATTGTGGTTTGTCGACCCGCGGACCTTTGGTGAAGTCGTCGTGTTTGATCCTGACAAGATAAAAACTCAGATGCCAGACTTGGCCAATCTCGGTGTTGACCCGTTGATCGATGAATTTTCGCCAGAGATTTTGCGCGAGTTGTTTAAAGACCGTCGTGGCAACTTGAAAGCGCTGCTATTGAATCAACATGTTGTCGCCGGCATCGGCAATATTTATGCCGATGAAATTTTGCATCTGGCCAAACTGCGACCCGATCGTTTGCCGAGTCGTTTGACCAGCGCGACGCTGGTTCGGCTGCACGCGGCGATTGTTGAAGTTTTGAATCAAGCCGTGATGGCTGGCGGTAGCACGCTGAAAGATACGCAATACGTTGATTTAGAGGGGCAAACCGGCAGTTTTCAGGACGAGCATCGCGTTTATGGGCGTGGCGGTCTGCAGTGTTTGACCTGTGGAAAAGGTCGAATTTTGATGACGATCGTGGCGGGGCGAACGACCTGTTATTGCTCGAAGTGTCAACACTGAATTTCAAACTTGTAGTTGCGAGATGAAGTAATCTCAGCGTCTGAGATGTTTCTAAAATCATTGACGCTTAAGGGCTTTAAGTCGTTCGCCGACACGACGGTGATGGAGCTAGAGCCGGGGGTGAC
>RFTA01000168.1 GCA_009923685.1 Actinomycetota bacterium | reverse complement strand
AGGCATTACACCCGCAGTCGAAAAGTTCGCCAACGAAGTTGTCGCTGCGGGTTTCACTGTGGTGATGCCTCTACTAGTTGGCAACTTTGGCCAAGCGCCAAGCGGTAGATACATGGCGAGTTCAGCGGCCAAAGTCTGTATCTCTCGCGAGTTCACGACGATGGCACTGAACAAGACATCGCCGATTATTTCGTGGCTACGCGCGCTCGCGAAATATCTGCATGCAGAGATTGGTGGCAAAGGTGTTGGTGCGGTCGGCATGTGTTTTAGCGGCGGTTTTGCCCTCGGCATGATGGTTGACGACATCATGGTGGCACCAGTTTTGTCGCAGCCAAGTCTGCCGTTTGCGATTGGCGTCAAGCGAGCGGCGAATCTGAGTTTGTCCGAACAAGATGCGAGTCGTGTCGCGCAACGAGCCGCTGCGGGTTGTCAAGTTCTCGGTCTGCGCTACACGGGTGATCGACTTGTCGGCACCAGATTCGCAGAGTTGCACAAATTGCTTGGCGATGCGTTTATCGCCGTTGAATTTGAATCAACTGCAAAGTCAGATCACTCGGTGTTGACCGAGCAACGCCAAGAACTCGGTGTGCAAAGAGTACTTGAGTTTTTGAAATCAAAACTGGACTAAAACGCGCACTTTAAATTTTGGGTCTTTAAACGACTTGAGTGCTTTGATCGGATCAATTCGGTTGAGCAACAAATGCCTGGCGAGACGACCCTTTGCTGCTTTCGCGTCGTGACCGCCGGCCGTGCCCGACCTCGTTGCCAAGTCGACGTGAAAATAGCTTTTAATCGACTTAATGTCGGCAACGAATGCCGCCGAGTGCTCTTGCGGCAATAAGTTGACGACTATTGCCCCCGCGCAATATTTATTTAACGCACCTGAAATTTCTTCGCGCCACCACGAAGAAAGTTTGCCCATCGGGGCGAGACTGGCGCCGATTTTTAAGCGGTAGTCGGGGGTCGGGTCACCAGCGGCAACGAGGCCGAGCAAGCCAGAGACGATGACGATGTTTTTGTCGGCAATTTTTTGCAGCGCGAGAGGCAGCGATGCGAGATCAAGATGATCCCAAACGACGCCTGTGTAACGTTGCGATGCGGGCAAGGTCTTGGCGCCACGAATTGTGACGTTTGCTTGCTGTGCGCGTGCAAGATGCGCGCCCGAAACACCAAGTAGTTTTGGCGAACCACCTCGCGCATCGTTTAACGCCGCGATGACACTCGCGCGACGTTTGCCAAGTGACTTGCCGAAAACACCACTTGACTCGGCGAACTTTGTGCCGGTCATGCCCGACGGCGCTTTGCCCTCAGAAGGTGGAAGCAAAATAATTAGTTTTTTCTGTGCGACCACGAATCAAGATTCTGCCCGACATTGCGCCGTAATAGTCGCATACGGTGCGCCTAGTCTGCAGGGGTGGTGTCAGAGCAAAATTCGATAGATATTGCCTCGCTCAACCCCGACCAGCAAGACGCGGTGCTGCACCCGAGTGGGCCGCTGCTCGTCGTTGCGGGGGCGGGTTCGGGCAAGACGCGCGTGTTGACCCATCGCGTCGCGCATCTAATCAACCAAGGCACGCACCCGATGCGCATACTGGCGATCACGTTCACCAACAAGGCTGCTGGCGAGATGCGCGAGAGGGTCGAGGCGCTCGTCGGCAAGGTCGCCGAGCGCATGTGGGTGAGCACTTTTCACGCCGCATGCGTGCGAATTTTGCGGATGCAAGCCGAGCAGATTGGCTACCCGAAGACATTTTCGATTTACGACCAGT
>RFTA01000167.1 GCA_009923685.1 Actinomycetota bacterium | reverse complement strand
TGATGGTCGCAATGGAGCCTGTCGCGCCTGCGCTGTTGGCGCAGTTGCTCGAAATTTCTCAAGCCACGGTTGAGGCGTTGTGTGAGCGACTGGCAACTACATATGAATCTGCAGGCCACGGTTTTCAATTGGTGAAGGTAGCCGGAGGTTTTCGGTTCCAGTCCCATCCAGATTTGGCGCCGTATGTCGAACGCTTCGTCTTGGACGGCCAGCAGGCGCGCGTGTCGTCGGCAGCACTCGAGACTTTGGCGATCATCGCCTATAAACAACCTTTGTCGCGATCGCAAATTGCTTCGATTCGCGGTGTTGATCCAGAAGCAGTAATGCGAACTCTGCAAGCACGCGGCTACATAACCGAAGTTCAACGCGATGACGGTCCGGGTCAGGCTGTTTTGTTCGGGACGACACCGTTGTTTTTAGAGCGGCTCGGTATTGCGTCGCTCGAAGATTTGCCGAGCATCGCTGATTTCATACCTGATGCAAGTGTGGTCGAAACACTCGAGCGTGGATTGCGAGTCGTGCCTGAAGACCCAAGTTCGCCAGAACAATAAAGAATTCAAATCTATTTAATGTCTGCTGGGTCGGCGTTCGGGGCATCAGGCGAGATTGAAAACGACGAAGGTGAGCGTCTTCAAAAAGTTTTAGCGCGAGTGGGTTGGGGATCGCGCCGAGAGTGTGAATTCTTGATTGATCAGGGTCGTGTCAAAGTGAACGGCGAGGTTGCGATTTTGGGTCGTCGAGTCAAAACCCAAACCGACAAAGTTGAAGTCGACGGCGTCTCGATTGGCGTAGCGCCCGGTCTCGTACATTATTTGTTGAACAAGCCAGTTGACGTGATTACAACGGCTAAAGATACGCACGGTCGACAGACAGTTATAGAACTTGTGCCACTCGAGCCACGAGTGTTTCCAGTTGGTCGGCTAGATGCCGACACCGAAGGACTTTTGATCATGACGAATGATGGCGAATTGGGTCATCGTTTGACCCACCCGAGTTTCGGCATTGAAAAAGAGTATTTGGCCCATGTTCAGTGCGGTCAAAATGGTGTCAGCGAATCGGCATTAAAGAAATTGCGCGAAGGAGTCGAATTGGATGATGGCTTAACTTCGCCAGCTGACGTTGGGCAACTGCAAACGGGTGTGTTGCGTATCGTGATTCATGAAGGGCGTAATCGCCAGGTTCGTCGAATGTGCGATGCTGTCGGCTATCCGGTCGAGCGTTTGGTGAGAGTTCGCATCGGTCCAATAATTGATCGCACTTTAGCTCCAGGCAATTGGCGTCATTTGACGACCAATGAAGTGGTCGCACTAAATCAAGCCACAGCAAACTGACACAAAGGTAGAATTTAACGGTGGCTACACGAAGAGCGAATGTTCTCGGTCTCGGTTTGATCGGTGGCTCGCTCGCATTGGCGCTGGCCAAACATGGTTTCGTCGTTTCAGGTAGCGACAAAGACAGCGAAGTCGAACAATTGGCGCTGGCGCGAGAGATAGTCAGCGCCGTCGGGATAGATCCGTTGGCAGAAATTAGCTTTATCGCGACTCCGGTAAGTTCGATTCCAGAGCAGGCAAAACTCGCATTGGCGAAAACCAATGGCATTGTCACCGACGTTGGTGGCGTCAAGGCTTCGGTAGTTAGCGCAGTTGAAGACGCACGATTTGTCGGCGGTCACCCGATGGCGGGCAGCGAGTTGGCGGGTCTCGATGGTGCAGATGAATCGTTGTTCGAAGGCGCAGTTTGGGTGTTGACACCTTCGGCGCAAAGTTCTGAC
>RFTA01000166.1 GCA_009923685.1 Actinomycetota bacterium | reverse complement strand
CGAGCCGACAATGATGCCGATTTCGCGGATGCCCGCTCGCGCCATGGCTTCTATTCCATAAAACAAGATCGGTTTGTTGGCGATCGGCACCAGTTGTTTGGCGCTCGTATGCGTAATTGGCCTCAACCGAGTGCCGGCGCCACCAGAGAGAATCAGGCCTTTCATCAGCCCATAAGCCTAGAGCGATAGCGCGAACTAGCGTGAACTGTTATGAATCAAGCCCGCAATGCGTTTTTGCACCCGTTCGCCAAACCGACAAAAGACAACTTTATAAAACTCGTTCGCGGCAAGGGCGCTCTCGTTTGGGACAACAACGGCAACGAACTTGTTGATGGTATGGCAAGCCTTTGGTATTGCGCGGTTGGTCACGGCCGAAAAGAAATCGCCGATGCAGTCGCCAAACAAATCGAAACTCTCGAGGCATATTCGACTTTCGACCCGTTTACGAGCGAACCTGTCGAACAACTTGCAGCAAAACTTGTTTCGCTTTGCCCGATGCCAGATGCTCGTGTATTTTTCTGTGGCAGTGGTTCAGAAGCGGTTGACTCAGCGATGAAACTTGCGCGACTCGCCCATGTTCAAGCAGGTCGACCCGAGCGCACATTGATTATCTCGCGCATGCGTGGCTATCACGGCACAAACTATGGCGGCACTAGTGCACAGGGTTTGCCGCTCAACAAAGTTGGCTACGGGCCGCTCGTGCTAGATGTTGAACAAGTCGCGAGCGACGACCTTGAAGCATTGTCAGTGCTCATGACTCAACGCGGCAACACCGTGGCTGCGATTCTCGCCGAACCTCTGCAGGGCGCTGGTGGTGTTTATCCTCCATCGGCTGACTATCTCAAAGGTTTGCGCAAACTTTGCGATCAGCACGGAGCGTTTTTGATTTTTGACGAAGTCATAACTGGTTTTGCACGACTCGGCACATGGTTCGGTGCAAATTTTTATGACGTCAACCCCGACTTGTTGTGTTTCGCCAAGGCTGTCACTTCGGGCTACCAACGGTTATTGGCAAACGAATCGGTGATGCGCTGCAGGCATTGGCTCGCGACGGCGTCATCGACCATGCGCGCGGTGATGGCGCTGTCTGGGCCGCTGGTCTGCATGCATCACAAAGCAATATCAAAATTCGCGACCGCATGCTCGAACTCGGTGCGATCACACGTGCGATCAACGCAGACACAAACACTTTTTGCCCGCCACTCGTCATCACCGACGCGCAACTCGACAAACTTCTCGACGCCTTCGCCCAAGCCGCCTCCGGAAAATAGCTAGCGGCAAAGCCGCGCGCGCAATTACACCACTCGTGAATAGCCGCGCGAACGCGCTATTTTTTTGGGTGGGTTAGCAGTTTCATCAGGCTGCTGGTGTCCCAGCGCGAGCCGCCCATTTCGATAACGCGTGCGTATAGCGCGTCGACAAGTTTTGTCATCGTCAGATCGGCGCCGTTGTTTTTTGCTTCGTCGAAGCAAATGCCGAGATCTTTGCGCATCCATTCGACTGCAAAACCAAAATCAAATTGATCGCGCACCATTGTCTTCGAACGGTTCTCCATTTGCCACGACTGTGCCGCACCTTTTGAAATAACTTCAACAACCTGATCTACGTCAAGACCAGCACGCATCGCAAAATTCAACGCCTCTGCGAGACCCGAGACGACGCCCGCGATGCAGATCTGATTGACCATCTTGGTCAACTGCCCCGAACCGGCATCACCCATGCGTTGACACGCTTTGGCGTAGGCATCAAACACTGGTCGAACACGATCGAAAACTTTTTGAT
>RFTA01000165.1 GCA_009923685.1 Actinomycetota bacterium | reverse complement strand
CCAGGGGGCGACGGTTTTGAATCCGAATGGTGATGTAAAAATGGATGACTTGATGTTGTTCACTTTGTTCAGCGGTGTGGTTGGTTTCACGCTCGTATTCATCTGGCTCGTCCTTCATCGTCAACGCACGATGTTGCTCGTTGATGTTGCCAACGGTCAAGGTCTCGACTCGGCGATCGCGACGCGTCGCGCCGAGGGCTCGGCTGCCTAAATGAAAGACGCCGGTTTTATTTTTGCTTCATACATCGTGACCCTTGGCGCGATCGTGGTGTTTGCGATTTCGACCTTGCGACGTGCGAAAAATTCGTCGCGATCTGTGACCGACAAAGACAAGACTTGGCTGTAATGGATCTATCGCCGAGACCCGCCGAGTCATCGAAGCGGCGCCGCAGATGGTTGCCGATTATTTTTTTGTCATTGGTTGGTGTCGGTGGCATCGTGATCGTGACACAGTTTTTGACCTCGGCGATCGACTACTACTGCAATGTCGACGAGATTGGTGTGCGCAGCGGCTGCGAAAAGTCAACTCGCTTGCGCGTGCAGGGCACGGTCGAACAGGGTTCTTTGCAAAAAACTGGGGGTAAAACCAGTTTCGTAATGACATTCAACGGCAAGTCGATAAATGTGGTCTATGCAGGCGACCCAGGCGGTGTGTTTCAAGAGTGCATTTCGGTTGTCGCTCACGGTCGCATGATCGATGAAACTTTTGAATCAAATCGCATCGAAGTAAAACACTCAAACGAATATGTCGAGAAAAACGCTGAGCGTTTTGATTCTTCGGGGAGCGCCGCATGTTCGCAAGCGCAGGGATAAGCGGCACGATCGGTCGTGCATTTCTTTTAATCGGTTTCATCGGCGCAGTTTTTGGTGCGTTCGCGGCCTTCACCGGCGCCCGCAGAAACGAGCAACAAATTATTCGATTGATACCAAGATTTTCGGTGCTCTCGTTCGCGGCGGCAGTCGGCGCGTTTGCCGCAATGGAGTATGCGATGATCACGCGCGACTTTTCGTTGGTCTATGTTCAAAAAGTCGGCTCATGGTCGACGCCCGCTCTCTATAACTTCGCCGCGGTATGGAGTGCACTCGAAGGTTCGATTTTGATGTGGGTTTTGGTCTTGGCTGGATACACGTTGGCGGTTTCGTTTTGGGTACGCAAACGAATGCAAGATCTGATCGCCAGTTGGGCGCTCGGGGTGATGTTCGTCGTCTCGGCATTCTTTTTTCTTGTTTCGTTTTTTCCCGCGAATCCGTTTGCGGTCGGTGCACCTGGCGTGCTTGATGGCCCTGGCCCGAACCCACTTTTACAAAACCACATTTTGGTGATGTTTCATCCGCCAATTTTGTATCTCGGTTATGTCGGTGTCACCGTGCCGTTCGCGTTTGCAATCGCTGCGCTGATCACGGGTCGCGTCGGTGAAGGCTGGCTCGTCGCAACTCGCCGCTGGTCGCTTTTTGCTTGGGGTTTTCTGACATTCGGTATCGCGCTCGGCAGTTGGTGGAGTTACGAAGTTTTGGGATGGAGTGGCGTGTGGGCATGGGACCCCGTCGAGAACGCCTCGCTTCTGCCGTGGATCACGGGCACCGCATACATTCATTCGGTGTTGGTGCAAGAACGTCGCGGCATGTTGCGTGTCTGGAATATTTCGCTGCTGATTGCGACATTCAGTTTGACGATCTTGGGCACTTTCTTGACCCGCTCTGGTGTGTTGAACAGCGTTCACGCGTTCAGCGAAAGCAGCATCGGTTCGTGGTTCTTGGCGATGTTTGCAGTGGTGCTCGTCGTATCGATTGGTTTGATC
>RFTA01000164.1 GCA_009923685.1 Actinomycetota bacterium | reverse complement strand
GCCGCATTTTTTGTTGACGACTCGGCGCGTGCTGGCTGTTGTCAACGTCGCCGAAGACGACTTGGCGCGTATCCCTGAATTTGAAGAACTCGTTCGCAAAGAACTTGCGCCACCTGGTTCGGCAAGTGCAAGTCAGGTCGAAGTTTTGGGCATGAGCGTGCAACTCGAGGCCGAAGCTGCGCAACTTGACACCAAAGATCGCAAAGAAATGCTCGAGGCACTCGGTCTTGGCGAAGGCGCTTTGCCGCGAATGGTTCGATCGGCATATCACCTGCTCGGTTTGCGAACATTTTTTACAACTGGCGAAAAAGAAACCCGTGCGTGGACGTTTCATGCGGGATCGAAAGCGCCAGAATGTGCCGGCAAAATTCACAGCGATCTGCAACGCGGGTTCATTCGCGCCGATGTCATTGCCTGGGACGAACTTTTGCGTATCGGCTCTTGGAACAAGGCAAAAGATCTAGGCAAGATTCGTGTTGAGGGCAAAGATTACGAAGTCGTCGATGGCGACACACTTGAAATTCGCCACAACACATAAACCACGCACTTAAAAAACGAGCGCGCGCAACTTTGCAGCGCATACTCTATAAATATGAGTAGAGCCGTTCAATTCAAGACAGGATGGCTTGTATGCCAGGCGCAAGTTTTGTCGAGTTTGAATATTGCAGACACCTCGACGACGCGTCGACGTGGTTTGATCGGCCAAACTGAAATTGAGACGCCACTGCTCATCGACTCTTGCAAGTGGATACATACCTTCGGCGTTAAATGCCCGATCGATGTCGCATATCTCGACGCCGAGATGCAGGTGATCAAAGTTCAGCAGATTAGACCCATGCGGGTAGCAATGCCGGTTCTAAGAGCGCGATACGTGCTCGAAGCGAGCGCCGGAACTTTCGCAAATTGGGGGCTTGTCGTCGGCCACACGCTCGAGGCGCGTCGCACATGACAAGCGAATCTTCAAAAGATTCGCGAGGCGCGACAAGTGGCGGTGCACTCGTGCTTGTGGCGACGCCAATCGGCAATCTCGGCGACATGTCGCAACGAGCGGTTGATGCTTTAAATCGTGCCGAGATAATTTGTTGCGAAGACACACGACACTCGGGCAAATTGCTGGCTCATTTTGGTGTCGTCGGCAAAAAGTTGATCGTGATCAATGAGCACACCGAATATGATGCGCGCGAAGAAATCGTCGGCTTGGTCGCCTCGGGCAAAAACGTTGCGTTAATCACCGATGCGGGCACACCAGGCATCAGTGACCCAGGTGAACGACTTGTCGTCGCGATGATCAGCGCCGGTTTACAAGTTTCGGCAATACCCGGGCCATCTGCGCTGACGATGGCGCTCGTAATAAGTGGTCTGCCAACGTCACGTTTTGTATTCGAAGGTTTTCTGCCACGCAGTGGTGCAGAAAGAACTGAGCGACTTGCAACGGCGACTACTGAATCGCGAACGACCGTTTATTATGAAGCGCCTCATCGACTGGCCAAGACTCTGAGCGATCTAACAACAGCTTGTGGCGCGATGCGCCGAGTTGTGATTGCTCGCGAACTTACAAAACTGCATGAAGAAATTTGGCGTGGCACACTGCAAGAAGCCAACATGCGCTTTACTGAGACCGAACCGCGAGGTGAGTTTGTGATCATTCTCGAGCCAGCAAAACCACCTGCACCTCCGACAAACGAAGAACTGATTGAGGCGATTAGAGCTGAAATTGCCAAAGGTGTAAGCCGTAAAGATTCTGCTGCTCGAGTTTCGGCGCGGTTCGGTGTTGCCAAACGCGCCGTCTACGAACTCGCA
>RFTA01000163.1 GCA_009923685.1 Actinomycetota bacterium | reverse complement strand
TTAGTTCAGACCTCGGCATCGGCACGCTTGAAAGTCGTGATGAATATATAGATACACAAGCCGCCCAAGTCGACCAGTTTCTTGCGTTGATCTACGGTTTGCTGTTCTTGTCGGTGATTATTGCGATCGTCGGCATCATCATCACGTTGTTGCTTTCAGTCTTTGAGCGTCGCCACGAAATCGGTTTGCTACGAGCTGTCGGCATGACCCGCTCTCAGGTTCGAACGATGGTGCGTTGGGAGAGCGTTATTACTTCTCTGTTTGGTGCCGTAACTGGTGTAATTCTCGGCATTTTGACCGGCATCGTGATCGTTGCTTCTCTAAACGACTCGGGTTTCAGTGCGTTCACGTTGCCAATTGGTAACACAATCTCAATTTTGATCGGCGCATTTATCATCGGCGTGATTGCCGCCGTGTTTCCGGCGTGGCGCGCGACCCGCGCCGAAATTATTGCGTCAATTGCCTCAGCCTGATTTGCGGGTGCGCTCTAATTCTGAGAGATAAATAAATTCGGCGGGGTGCACACCCGGTGGTGTGTCATGTTCGGTTACATATCTACTCGAACTTGTGCCAGCATGACGAGTTTGACAGTCTGCACACCAATACAGAACTCGATTGGCCTCGCCATGATGAGTCACTCGAATTTGACCGTTGCAGCGGTCGCAATTCTTGCCGTGTCGACCATAGACAGCCAACGAACGATCTCGGGTTGCGTGTTGTGATTGCAACATTTCGGCTGCGATTGTGACAAGTTCGCGACACTCATCGCGATTGAGCGAACTAACTTTTGCCCACGGATGTAATTCGCATGTCCACAACAGTTCGCAGCGAAATACATTGCCGATGCCGCGCATCACTCGCTGATCTAACAGAACCTCGGCGATGGTCGCATCGGCATCTTGGTAGCCGAGCATCAAATCAACGCATAGTTCCAAATCTGTTTTGCTATCTGTCAAGTCGGGGCCATGCCGTCCCAAAAGAGGGTGCCTACGCGGATCAAAGTCGTGATGGGTTTCTATTTCGACGACCTTGAAACAGGCCGCAATTCGATCTTCTACTTCAAGCACGACTTTTGCCTGGTCACGACTTCTTTTATGCCAGTCACCAACTCGAAAGATTCGCCACATGCCGCGAAATTGCAGTTTTGTCCTGAGCACGACCAAGTCATCGAAAATGATTTCGATTTCGCGGCCAAAGACTCGAACCTCTTCGACCACGCTTCCAAGTTTTGGGCTGATGGCGACACTTTCGTCGATCGCCAACCCCGTCAACTTTTTGCCGATAAGAGCAACCCTAAGTGTCGCGGCCTGACGCTCGGCAGAATTAAAAATTGCGAGCATCACGGCAACACACCGACCGACGCAAGCGCCAGGCGCACGAGACGATCATGTCCACCAGTCATTTCGCTGCGCATTTCTAAACTTGTTGCCTGTGCTGGCGTGTACCAACCGAGATCGAGCGCTTGTTGCGAAGGCTGACAATCTCCAGAAACTGGCACGACAAATGCGAGGCTCACAGCGTGATGACGCGGATCGTGAAAGCCACTGATGTTCGGGTCGGTGAAATACTCAACGATCGTGAACGGCGCTGGTTCTGGTGGAATATTTGGCAGCGCCATTGGTCCTAAATCTTTTTCGAGGTGTCGCAATAGTGCTTCGCGAATGCGTTCATTGAGCAAAACTCGTCCAGAAACTACGGTGCGTGAAATCGAACCATCGGGGGCTTGGCGCAAAAGCATGCCGACATGGGTGACGACGCCGAGTTCGTTGACCCGAACCGGAACTGCGTCTATATATACGAG
>RFTA01000162.1 GCA_009923685.1 Actinomycetota bacterium | reverse complement strand
TCTCGAACGAGTGCGCCGCGGTTTTATTGCCGCACGAACCGAGCCGTTGATCAACGACGAGTTGGGTCGCAAAGTTATCGATACTGGTGCATACGACTTTTTGCGTGACGGGCGAGAGTGTCCAGAAACTGTGAACCCACATTTGTGGCGACACGCAACCCTCAACGCTCACCATGGGTTGTTCGAGGTGGCGCAAAATGTTTGGCAAGTTCGTGGTTACGACATTTCAAATATCACATTTGTGCGCGGTGCAACGGGTTGGATCGTGATTGATCCGTTGACTGCCGACAGCACCGCCAAGGCGTCTCTCGAACTGTTGTCACAACACGTCGAACGACGGCCGGTCAGCGCGGTGATCTATACGCACTCGCACGCCGACCATTTCGGTGGTGTTCTTGGCGTGACGACAAAGGCCGACGTCGAGAATGGCAAGTGTCAGATAATCGCACCGGTTGGCTTTTTGCACGAGGCAATTGCTGAAAATGTCATCGCTGGGGTGGCGATGAGTCGTCGAGCGACATACCAGTTTGGTCCGTTGTTGCCACCTGGCCCGCAGGGTCATGTCGATAGCGGTCTAGGCAATTCTGTGCCGACAGCGGCGCCATCGTTGCTGGCGCCAACTCGCGACATCACATACACGGGCGAAGAACTCGTCGTTGACGGCGTGCGAATTGTTTTTCAACTTACGCCCGAAACCGAAGCGCCCGCCGAGATGAATTTCTTCTTTCCTGATTTTGGCTGGCTGTGCATGGCCGAGAATTGTTCGCACACGATGCACAATTTGGTGCCGATTCGTGGCGCTCTCGTGCGTAACGCCTTGAACTGGTCGAAATACATCAACGAAAGCATCGAACTATTTGCTGACAAAACAGACGTGTTGTTCACGTCGCATAATTGGCCCCGCTGGGGTCGTCAAGATGTCAGTGAATTTTTGGTCTTACAGCGCGACCTCTATAGGTGGATTCACGATCAAACGATGCGCCACGCCAATCACGGCATGACAGCGTTAGAAATAGCCGAGTTGCTGGTGCTGCCAGACGAATTTTTGGCGCATGAACACACCAGAGGTTTTTATGGCGATCTGGTGCACAACATCAAGGCGGTTTATCAGCGCTATTTGAGTTGGTATGACGGCAACCCAGCGAATCTCAACAAACTTTCGCCGTCGCGAGCGGGCGCAAAATATCTCGAACTCGCAGGTGGCATCGATGAATTGTTGACGAGTGCGCAAAAATCTTTTGCTGAAGGTGACTATCGCTGGGTGGTCGAGCTCGTTAATCACGCAGTGTTCGCCGAACCCACCAACGAGCGTGCAAGAAGTTTGCAAGCAGACGCACTTGAGCAACTTGGCTATCAATCTGAGTCGGCGACATTTCGCAACGCCTATTTGATGGGCGCTCAAGAATTGCGCAACGGTCCGCCACCTCGTTCGCCGGCGCGTGTGCGCGCACGAAGCCTGATCAAAGCGATGACAATTGAACAGGTTTTTGACACACTCGCTGTAAGAGCTATTTCGGAGAACCTTGGCGGGGTCGCGATTGCGATCAACTGGACTTTCACCGACATGGTCAACACACCTGATGAAAAATGGATTTTGGGTGTTTCGAATCGCACGATCTTTGCAACGCAAGGTCGACACAATAAGTCAGCGTCGGCGACGATAAGCGTGTCGCGTGATTTATTTTTAGAGGTGATCGCTCAGACGACGACATTCGTCGACGAGATTCAAAAAGGCACAGTCACAATTGACGGTGACGCAACCGTAATGTTGCAGATATTTGGCAATCTCGACAATTTTTCAACCGGTTTTGCGATTGTCGAGCCGTAAC
>RFTA01000161.1 GCA_009923685.1 Actinomycetota bacterium | reverse complement strand
GACTCGGTCGTCGTCTGACCGAAAATTAGTTCGAATGTCGCAAGATTTTTATCAACTGCTCGGCGTATCGCGTGGTGCGAGCCAAGACGAGTTGAAGCGCGCGTATCGCAAACTGGCACGCGAATTGCACCCAGATGCGAACCCGAACAACGCCGAGGCCGAAGAAAAATTTAAATTGGTGAGTCGCGCCTACGAAGTTTTGTCGGACGACGAAACTCGGGCTCGCTACGACCAATTTGGTGAAGCCGGTATTTCTGGCGGCGGTCGAGGCGGTGGCGACCCGTTCGGTGGCGCAGGTGGTTTCGGCAGCATCTTTGATGCGTTTTTTGGTGGCGACTCGCCGTTTGGTTCGGGTTCGCGTCAACAATCAGGGCCGCAGCGTGGACCAGACCTTGAAACTCAGATCGAAATAAGTTTTGTTGACGCGGTTTTTGGTTGTCGAACTTCGGTTTCGATTCGCTCTGCTGTGAGTTGCGAAGAGTGCGAAGGTTCTGGCGCCGCGAGCGGCACCAAGGCGACGAGTTGCAGTGACTGTGGCGGCTCGGGGCAGGTGCGACGAATGCGTCAGAGCATTCTCGGGCAAATGGTGACCACGACGCCGTGTGGTCGTTGTCGCGGAATGGGTGAAATTATTGCGTCACCGTGCAATAAGTGTCGGGGCGAAGGCCGAGTGACGAAAGATCAAACGCACGAAATCGATGTTCCGGCGGGTATCGCAGCCGGTCAGACGATGCGCGTGAGTGGTCGCGGCGGTGTTGGGCCGCGCGGTGGCGGTGCTGGTGATTTATATGTGCACATCGACGTGGCACGTCACGAAATGTATCAACGCGAAGAAAATGATTTGGTGACGAATGTTCAAGTTTCAATCGCGCAAGCAGCGCTCGGTGTTGATCTTGTTTTGGCCACGCTCGATGGTGACGAAACATTGAGCGTCGCACCAGGCGTTCAGCATGGTCACGAATACGTACTCAAAGGTCGCGGCGTGCCGTATTTGAATCAGGGTGGTCGTAGTCGTGCTCGTAGTCGTGGTGATTTGCGTGCGCGAATCGAAGTTGTCGTGCCAAAAAAACTCTCGTCAAAAGAGCGCGATTTATTGCTGCAACTTGCCAAAGAGCGGGGCGAGACCGTGGCAACGAGTGACAACTCGCTGAAGTCGAAGATTAAGTCGGCGTTTTCGTGAATTCTGCGCTGCGAAATTCGGCGGCACATGTTTTTGTAGATTCAGTCGACGCGCCGGTGTTGGGCGATGTTGACGCGCATCATTTGTTACGTGTGTTGCGGGTGAAACCGCGTGATGCCGTGACGATTTCAGACGGTGACGGCCGCTGGCGCACATGTGTCGTTGACGGCGATGCGAAAATCGAGGTGACGAGCGACGTGATGGTCGAGCCTTCGCCAAAATGGAAGTTGACGATTGCATTTTCGGTGGTCAAGGGCGATCGACCCGAGTGGACAGTGCAGAAATTGACCGAGATCGGTATCGACGAAATCATCGTTTTGGCGCCAACGACCCGCAGTGTCGTGAGATGGGACGCTGGTCGTGCGAACAAAAATGTCGAACGATTGCGAGTTGTCGCCCGTGAAGCCGCGATGCAGTCGCGCCGAGTCTGGTTGCCGAATGTTCATGACCTGACCGACTTGGCGCAGGTGACTGGTGCGTACATCGCCGACCCGAGTGGGGTGCCGATTGACGTGTCGCATCGAATTATTGCGATAGGGCCTGAAGGTGGCTTCACAAACGATGAGATTTCGGGTGGCAAAGGTGCGGTATCGCTCGGTGAGACGATTTTGCGTGCCGAAACTGCGGCGATTAGCGCGGCCGTTCTAATG
>RFTA01000017.1 GCA_009923685.1 Actinomycetota bacterium | reverse complement strand
ATCTCGACCAATCAAAATGCAATACGGTCGTGAAGAATCGTTTTATGGACACGTGCATCGCCACCCGGCCAAAATTTCAATTCGTCATCATGCCACGCGCGAAGGCGAAATATTACGAATTGAGGCCAGGCTTGTTTTTGACGGTGGCGCCTATGCGTCGACTAGTTCAGCGGTTTTAATCAACGGCATCACACATATACAAGGTCCATATCGTTGCCCTAACGCGACGATCGACGGATACGCAGTTCGCACGAATAACCCACCGTGCGGAGCGATGCGGGGGTTCGGCGTCGTGCAGGCATGTTTCGCTCACGAAAGTCAAATGGATAAATTGGCCGCAGCGTGCGGCCTGTCGCCTGTCGAGATTCGGCTACGCAACGCAATGGTCACAGGAGACAAGTTGATCACGGGGCAAATCATTGAAAGCGTTGCGCCAGTCGCCCGCTGCATTCGTGAAACCGATGCAATTGAACTTCCAGAACCGTTGGCAGAATCTGCGAATCAACTCGAATTCGTCGGTGGGTCGGGTTTGACGTCACTTCCACAAAACATCGTGCGTGGCGTCGGCTGGGGTGTATCGATAAAAAATCTGATGTATAGCGAGACCTTTGACGACTTCGCAACCGCAAGATGCCAACTCAAAGATGGCGTGGCAACCCTAAAATTTGCAACAGTCGAGGTTGGCCAAGGTTTCGTCGTTCTTGCTCCACAAATCGCACGATCTGTCTTGGGTGTAGATGATGTCGTTCTAGACACAGTCGATACTGGCATCGGCTCGGCTGGCAGCACCTCTGCATCTCGACAAACATGGATGAGTGGTGGCGCGGTTGACGGCGCTTGTCGCCTCGTACGACAGCGATTATTTGAACATGTAGGCAAGAAATACAACATCGATCCATTGCGACTGGTTATTGAAGACACCGACGTTGTCGACATGATCGGAGACTTCCGAATTAGTGTCGTTGAAGCGTCGTCCGGTGTCTTGATCGATGAAACTTTTGAACATCACCATCGACCAACCGAAGAACTCGACGAGAATGGCCAGGGCAATTGCCATGTCGCGTTCGCATTTGTCGCTCACCGTGCCGTTGTCGACGTAGATGTCGAACTCGGTCTGGTAAAGGTGATCCAGATAGCAACAGCACAAGATGTCGGCCGAGTGTTAAATCCGATCGCAGCACTTGGTCAGATCGAAGGTGGCATCGCCCAAGGTCTCGGTCTTGCAGTGATGGAAGAAATCGTTCTTGACAACGGCAAAATGCGAAACCCAAGTTTCACTGACTACTTGCTGCCTACTGCCCTCGACGCGCCCAGCGTCGTGGCAGTAATGATTGAAGAGCCCGAACCACAAGCGCCGCTCGGCGCAAAGGGCATCGGCGAGCCACCTTGTATTTCGGTCACCCCGGCTATCGCCGCAGCAATACGCAATGCCACTGGCAAAGAATTATCTCGTGTGCCAGTTCGGCCACAAGATATTTGTTTTTAAGTTTTTTACTCGGCTGAAGCAGCAACGCTGATCAAAACGCCACCGACTTCACCCGGGCGTGCTTTAACTTGGTCAGGGTCGGCGGCATCAAATTCTGGTGAAACGAAGTCGGCGTCGACATCGGCGTCTCGTGCCAATTTGCTTACCGAGCGTCGCTGCGAAGGATCAACCAATGAGATCACCACGCCTTTCGATCCCGCTCGCCCAGTTCGACCCGAACGATGAATGTAATCTTTGTGATCAGCGGGTGGGTCAAAGTGCACTACACATGGGACATCATCAATATGAATGCCACGTGCAGCAACATCGGTTGCGACCAAGACATTGGATTTTCCGCGACGAAATTCTTCAAGTGATCTCTCACGCTGTGCCTGGCTCTTATTGCCGTGAATAACTGACGAGCGAACACCTGCATTATCAAGTTGCTTTGCAAGACGATCGCACCCGTGCTTTGTGCGACTAAACAGGATGATTCGTTCGTAATGATTTACAAGTTGTGAAATCGTCGTAACACGATCGTTTCGACCAACAAGCCAAAACTTATGGTCAATATCGGGCTCGGCTTCTTGCGACTTTGACTCGTGACGTTTTGGGTTGTTTTGAAACTCTTTGACAACTTGAGAGATGTCACCATCTAGCGTCGCTGAGAACAACAGAACTTGACGCTGCTTGGGCAGGGCTCGCAAAATTCTTCGGACTGCCGGCAAAAAACCCATATCAGACATGCGATCGGCTTCATCGAGAACGGCTATCGTCACTGCACTCAACGACATGTCACGACGCTCTAGCAAGTCTTCGAGCCGACCTGGTGTCGCAACGATGATGCTCGCACCACGGACTGCCTTAACTTGAGGTCCATAACCCGCACCGCCATAAACAGACGCCACGCGCAAGTCAGTGCCATCGCAAAGCATGCTGATCTCTTTTGCAACTTGAATCGCCAACTCTCGAGTTGGCACAAGAACTAAACCGCCTGGCTGCCCTGGTTTTGACTTTTGCAGTCTTACAGCTAAAACGAGACCGAACGCGATTGTTTTTCCGGAACCAGTAGGTGCTTTGCCACAAACATCAAGTCCGGCCAAGCCATCAGGCAACGCAGCTTCTTGAATCTCAAACGGCGATGCAATACCTCGACTTGATAATTTGTCGGCGAACTTCTTTGGTACACCTACATCAACGAAAGTTTTCATGACTAATCGCCCAAAACATTCTGGACGTATTGGTTGGCAAACCTTCGATTTGGGTCGACTGAATTTCTGACCTTTTGAAACAAATCCCACTGTGGGTATCTAGACGCCAAGCTATGCGAGTTCTGAAAGTGCAACTTACCCCAATGAGGTCGGCCCTGATACGAGTTCATGATTGATTCAACTTCTTTGAAATATGGCACAAAATTCATTCCTTTGTAGATGTGAACTGCGATATACGCAGACTCTCGATTACTCGCTGTACTTAGCGGAATCTCATCTGGGGCTGTAAAGCGAACCTCAACAGGAAAATTCAGGAAGAACCCACTATCTTCCACCATTCTACGGACTCGATTCAATGCTTCCTCGCAGGCCTCTCGAGGGATCGCATACTCCATCTCATAGAAGCGAACTATTCGTTTACTGGCGAAGACTTTGTAACTCACATCGCAATATTCACTACGCCCCGATGATGGCAATGCTTTCGCCAATTTTGGGATGAATGCTGGTTTTGCCCGACCGAGCATGCAGAGAGCGCCGAATGCATAGTTCTCCATCAGCGTCTTCGAATACCAATTTGAGATTCGGCTCATTGGTTGAGCTGGCTGATCGGTACGGTTGTTTCGCTTCGTCAACGCCCATCCGGTATGTGGCACCCAAAAAAATTCGAAGTGATCGTTGCTTGTCACATGATGATCAAGTTTTGCCAGAACATCATCAACTCGCATCGGCTCTTCTATAACTTTCAGATTAAATGCCGCTACAACCTGAATCGTCAAAGTACTGATTAGACCCAACGCACCGAGACCTACTCTGGCGCAATTGAATAGGTCGACGTTCAGAGCGGCCGAGCATTCGACGACGGTTGCATCGGCCAAAACTACTCTCATTGCAATGATTTGATTCGCAAGACCGCTGAACTTGATACCAGTACCGTGGGTCGAAGTAGAGATCGCCCCAGCGATTGTTTGATATGCAATGTCGCCGAGATTTTGCATCGCCAAACCGTTTTGACTCAGAATTTCGTTAAGTTTGGACAGTTGAATGCCTGACTGCACGGTAATCGTCTTCGCTTGTCTATCAACTGCGACCACCTCGTCGTAATTTGAAAGATCAACCAAAACATCTTCAGCCAATGCCACGCTCGTAAAACTATGACCTGAACCAACGGCCTTAACTCGCAAACTATTTGCCGCTGCAAAAGCAACGACTCGTTGAAGTTCGACTTCACTCTTTGGCATATATTGACAAATTCTTTTAACAGATTGATTTCCCGCCCAATTCGACCAATTCTTCGTGCGGTTTTCAACCTCTATTTCTGTCGTCATCTTGCTCGCTCGACTAATCGCCAATTTGTCAGGCTTCTCACACCGATTACCACTAGCGCGAGTGCCAAAATTGTTCCCAAATTACTGAGCATATGAAAGCCAAATGCCTTGCGTATAAAACCACTAGAAAATCCTGCCAATCCCCCGCTGAAACTCATCAACAAGTCTGCCGCGCCTTGCACTGTGACCCTTGAATTCTCCGGCACCGACTCAACGAGAAGGCTTGAGCCGCCGATCAGGCCGAAACTCCATCCGATACCCAACAACCAAAGCGAGGGCCAAAGCAAAGTCGCAGCGTCACCCGCAAGAGCCGCCATGACCGTTGCCGCAACCAACAAAATTCCGCCAAGTAAAATTGACAGCAATTTTCCTTTACGATCGGCAAACTTACCGATAAGTGGACTAAAAGCATACATTCCCGCAATATGTAGCGAAATTGCATATGGGCTGACACCTTCGTGACCATGCAGTTTTAGGTGCACAGGTGTCATCGTCATCACGGCAACCATCGTGACTTGCGATATCACCATTGAAGCCAGCGCAACTCGAGCGTTGCGAATGCTTTTGATCGTTCCAAGTGCAGCGCCCAGGTTCGGTGTGACAACACCGACGCCTTGCTGTGAATTCAATCCTCCACTTACCTCAAGTGGATCTGGTCGAAGGCGAATCGCAACATTAATCAGGGCGAACACAAAAAAACATGCCGACGCAATCCAAGGTCCGGCATATAGTGACCAGCCAAAAACGTCTACACCAATTTGCTCTGCCGGCTTGATCAACACGGGGCCGAGAACTGCCCCAAAGGTCGAGCCAAATAATATGTAACTCATCGCCTGGCTGCGTTTTTCGGGTACCGCAAGATCCATTGCCGCATACCGTGACAGCAGATTCGACGCCTGCCCTGACCCGTAGAGAAATAACCCCAAGATGAACATTGGCAACGAACTACGGTTGACAGCGAACCCCGCAAGTAAACCGCCAGCTATTGCTAGCGAATAGCCATATTGCAAGCCGACGCGACGACCCTTGCGACTCATCTTTCGTGCCAGCACTTGCGACATAAACGCCGAACCCATCGTGAACGTCGCACTCGATATTCCACCCCACGGCGTATCTTGGCCGAGAATATCTTGAACTACGAAGGCTCCTACTGTGACTGCCGCCGACAATGCCGCAGCCGCAACGACTTGTCCAGCCAACAAAACTCGTAGCGTCTTTTTTTGCAACGCAGCATTATCAACCGACTGCATCAAAAACCGATATCCACTTAGGCAAGAATACTCTGCATGATCGTTACGGTCTCTGACCGAATTGACGACCAATCAACTAATTCAATTTGTGTCGAAGGTGGGACTTGAACCCACACGCCCTTACGAGCGCCAGCCCCTTAAGCTGGTGCGTCTGCCAATTTCGCCACTCCGACTTGCATTAAAAATCTATCTAGTTTGTAAGCAACAACCCCAACGCGATGACTGTAATAACCCACACAAGTGCCAAAACAGTCGTAATTCGGTTCAAATTACGCTCGGCTGCCGCCGAACCGAGCGCCGCGCCTCCGCCACCGCCGAACATGTCCGACAAACCACCACCTCGACCGCTGTGCAAAAGCACACCGACGATCATTGCAAGCATCGCAACGACATTGATCACAATTGTTACGTAGGTGACTATATTTCGCACGCCGAAATTCTACCTTTAAGACTCAGGAAAATGGCACGCCGACATCTGACCGCTCGGCCGAACAGTGAGCATCGGCTCTTCTTGCCCACAAACATCTTGCGCCTTCCAACAACGGGTTCTGAAGCGACAACCTGACGGAGGGTTCACAGGTGAAGGCACATCTCCCTCGAGCATGATTCGATTGCGTGCCCGTTCAGTTTTTGGGTCAGGCAGAGGCACGGCAGACAACAAGGCTTTTGTATACGGATGCGTCGGAGTTGCATACACCGCTTCTTGATCACCAATCTCAACGATCTTGCCGAGATACATGACAGCAACACGATCGGCGATATGTTGCACTACCGATAAATCGTGGGCAATAAATATGTAACTCATTCCAAGGCGCGACTGCAGATCTTCAAACAAGTTGACGACACCTGCTTGGATGCTCACATCTAATGCAGACACAGGTTCGTCCAAAACAATTAGTGCAGGGTTCAGCGCCAAGGCTCTCGCCACACCAATTCGTTGTCGCTGTCCACCCGAAAATTCGTGCGGAAATCTTTGCGCGTGATCGGCAGACAGGCCGACCAACTCGAGTAACTCAATTACTTTGTCTGAGTGATCGCCGGGAACACCCTGCACTACCATCGGCTCAGAAATTGAAGCACCAATCGTCATTTTCGGATCAAGAGATGCAAACGGGTCTTGAAACACAATCTGCATTTTTCGCCGTAATGCCCGCATCTCCTCGAATTTCAGTGAGCCCAAATCGTGACCTTCAAATTCAACGCTGCCTGAGGTCGGTTCAATCAAGCGCAAGATACAGCGACCGACTGTGGTCTTGCCTGAGCCCGACTCGCCGACTAGACCAAGAGTCTGACCCTTTTCAACCGAAAATGAAACATTAGTGACTGCTTGAACTATTCGTTTTTTTCGTCGTGCACCGTTGTTGACTCGCAATTCAAAATTCTTTACGAGGTTGGTGACTTTGAGCAATTCATCACTCATAGAAAGATCTCGTTCTTCGGCAGATCTCGAGCACGAACACAAGCTGTCTGCAAATCACCAAAACCGACGAGCGCCGGCATCTCACCCTTGCAGATATCTGCCGCAAATTCGCACCTTGTATGAAATGCACAACCACTCGGCGGGTTCAACATATTTGGTGGAAACCCTGTTATCGGTTTTAATCTTTGCTTGCCGGGTCGTGGTAAAGAAGCCAGCAAACCTCGGGTATACGGATGACTTGGATGATCAAAGAGACTTTCAATCGTGCCCTGTTCGACATTGCGACCCGCATACATCACGTTCACACGATCGGCAACTCGCGCAATCACACCGAGATCGTGCGTTATCAACACGACTGCAGTTCCAAAACGCTCTTGCACGCGCTCAATAACTTCAAGAATCTGAGCCTGAACGGTCACATCAAGTGCCGTCGTCGGTTCGTCTGCAATCAGAACTTTCGGATTGTTGGCAATTGCAATTGCGATTACCACGCGCTGACGCATACCGCCCGAAAACTCGTGCGGATATTGCCTAGCCCGATCGCCCGGCTGCGGAATTCCGACGATGTCGAGTAATTCAATTGCTCGTTTTTCAGCTTCGCGACCAGAAAGATCCTGATGCGAGCGCAACATCTCAGATATCTGATCACCGATACGGTGCACAGGGTTCAATGCCGACAGCGGATCTTGAAAAATCATCGACAGCAATCTTCCACGTATCGAACGCATTTGTTTGGCGGATGCTCCGATTAGTTGTTCACCAGCCAAAGAGACTGAACCTGTCACTCGCGCTCGCGCGGGCAACAACCCCATTGCGGCCAAAAAACTCACCGACTTGCCTGACCCTGATTCACCAACGACACCAAGCAATTCACCCGCTGAAACATCTAGGTCAACGCCACGCACCGCTTCTAGCGGCCCCGACGGTGTATCGAATGTGACATGCAAATCGCGAATCTCCAGGACTTTTTCACTCATCAAACGCCCCGATCGAGACGAGGGTCAGTCGCATCGCGCAGGGCATCGCCGATGAAATTGATGCTCAAGGCGATGATGATCAACACCAAACACGGAAACACCGCGAGCCACCAGTACCCAGTCTGCACGGCACCTTTGGCAGCTCCGACGAGTATGCCCAATGAAGTTGCGCCATCGCCCGCTTGCGGGCCATAGCCGAAAAACGCAAGAGTCGATTCGCCAATGATCGCTCCAACGACAGAAAAAGTCAACGCGACCATGATCGGACCAACAGAATTCGGCAACAAATGTCGAGTAATGATGTAACGTCGCGATGCACCTACTGCGCGTGCCGCTTCGACAAATTCACGCTCTTTGAGTGAAAGCACTTGCCCGCGAACAATGCGCGCAACCCCCATCCAACCAAATAACCCGAACAAAACGATGATGAATCGAACCGAACTCATGTCACCCGTAATCGGTCGCAGCCACGGCAGCGCACCAAGAACATTTCGAACCACCAGCAAAGTCACTAAAAATGGAAATGCCAGAAATAGATCAGTGACTCGCATCATGATGTCGTCGAACTTTCCGCCACGAAAGCCAGCGATGGCACCGACGAGAGCGCCGAGCGTAACCGAGATAATCGCACTGGCGAGACCAATCAGAAGTGATACCCGAACACCGTAAATCAAACGGCTGTAAAGATCTCTACCGATATCGTCTGTGCCAAGCCAAGATTTTGCGCGAGGCGTCAAAAATGAATTAGGCGGTGCTTGAACTGATTCATTGACGCCGTAACGAGCGGTCAGTGGCGCAAGAATCACGAATAATGTCAACACACCAATGATGACGCAACTCGCTACGGCCGCCTTGTGCGAAACAAATCGCCTAAAAGCCATCTGACGTGGCGAAAGAACATTGGGACTCTGCTTACTCAAGACGGATTCTCGGATCTAGCCATGCGTATGAAACATCGGCGATCAGATTGAAAAACAATACCGAAGCGACGATCACCACCATCCATGGCATCAACAATGGAAAATCACCCTCGCCGAACGATTTCAAAAAATAAAGCCCCATACCGGGATACGAAAATATATTCTCGGTAATGATCAAACCACCAACTATCGAGCCAACATCGAGCGCCGCGATGGTGACAACAGGTATCAAAGCATTTCGCATGCCATGTTTGATCAGCACTCGGCGCTCACTTATGCCTTTCGACCGGGCTGTTCGCATATAGTCAGAATTCAAAACATCCAGAAGTGATGAACGCATGTATCGGCTATAGGTCGCAACAATTTGAATCGCCACTACAAGCGTCGGCAAGGCCATGAATTTGAGCATCAAAAATAAATCAAAACCAGTGTGACCGGCTGGGTAAACACCCGAGGTGGGAAAGAGACTTTCACCGAACCAGCGCTGCCAATAGACGGCAAACAACAGCTGAAACATAATCGCACTGATAAACGGCGGGATTGAGATGCCAACAAATGCACTGGTGTTGATAAACACATCGCGCTTTCCGCCTGGACGTAATGCGGCCAACACGCCGGCGATCAGTCCAAAGAAAATGCCGACGATTGTCGCAGCTGAGCCAAGCCGTAATGTATTCGCCATGGCGTCCTTGAGCGCTGGCCAGACCTCACGACGACCTTTGATGCTCCGCGGCCATTCACCGGTCACAAAATTTTTCAACCACTTGAAGTAGCCCTGAACAAAAT
>RFTA01000160.1 GCA_009923685.1 Actinomycetota bacterium | reverse complement strand
AAGTTAAGCAACTTCTTGAGTCAGAAAATGCGACCGACCTCGCGTTGCGTGTTGCAGTGCGACCTGGTGGATGCTCGGGCTACTCGTATGAAATGTTCTTTGACGGTGAATTTGCCGCCGATGACGTTGTGAAAACTTTCGGTGAAGTGAAAGTCGTCGTCGACCCCGCCTCGTTGCAACTGCTCGAAGGTGCGAACCTCGACTATAACGACGGTTTGCAAGATGCTGGCTTCAAGATCACAAACCCAAATGCTTCGCGCAGTTGTGGTTGTGGTCAAAGCTTTAGCTGACGCGAGCTGACGCGAGCCGACGCGAGCTAACGCAAGCCGACGCGAGCTAACGCGAGCCGACGCGAGCCGACGCGAGCCGACGCGAGCCGACCCGAGCTAACGCGAGCTAACTAGCCGCAACGCCCGCGCGGGCAAGCGCTGCGCTGATTTCTTCAGCGTCAAACACCGCATCGAGTCGTTCAACTAATTTTCTGTTGCTGTCAACGATGAATAGTGCCGGCTCAAAAGTCATCTCGAACGCCTTAACCGCGGGCGCGACAACAGTGGCTGCTTCATCTGTGTAGACCTCGGCGTGCACGAACGACACGCGATCGCCAAGTGATTTTGACACATCGATTAATTGTTCGAGCGCAGGCGCACAAGTGCCGGTCGAACAATGCGCAGGCGTGCCAATCAAATATGCGATCGGCAAATTAAGTTGCAGTGCCTCAGTCAGTGTGATTTTATGAAACGGGCACGGCTCGGGTGCGTGCGTGCAGATTGGGTCGACGCCTTGTGCGTTGTCAAAAGTTGGCGTATCAAAACTAGGCAATGTGTCGCCAGTTTTGGGCACGAGCACTTGATCGCGTTCAAGCACACTGAACGCCGCCCCATCTTGCGGGCCGTCGTCGACAATCAACATGTAGTTGCCCGGTTTGTCGATTGTCGCACGAAATGGATAATAAGGAATCGCAATTTTTGCACCGTGCAAATTTACGACGATGTTCTCGATGATGACCGTGTCGTTTGCGAGGTCGACAATCTTTGCAGCAAGCGACTCTGGAAACTTGAAATCAGAATCAACTGTGATGATGCCCGATTGTTGTGCCAATGAGATTGGTAGCCGAACTTCACCTGGCACCAAAACTTGTGGAAATCGCTGCACAAGTTGCACATCATCTGGTAGCGCCTGGCTGGTCGGCGAATTTTGCGAAGCACAGGCGAAAAGTGTTGTTGTCGCGGTTGTGAGGCCGAGCGCAGAAAGTGATCCATAAATAAACCGGCGACGGCTAATTTGACGCACCGAGTTATCGTATTGCCTGGTCAATCATCTACGATTACGACATGGCAAAAACAACAGCGCCCATAGGGCCGTACACGCCAGTTGTTCGCGCGGGCGATTGGATAATTGTTTCGGGACAACTCGGCCTCAAAGACGGAGCGATCGTCAGCGGCGGGGTCAGCGCACAAACCGCACAAGCGATCGAAAATTTGAAAGGTCAACTCAAATCGGTTGGCGCATCAATCAAAGACGTGAAAAAGACGATGTGCTTTTTGACCGACATGGACACGTTTGCAACATTCAACGACGCGTATGTCGAGGGTTTCGGCACATCACGCCCGGCGCGCAGCACGATTGGTGTTGCATCGTTGCCGGCCAATGGAGCAGTCGAGATCGAGGCTTGGGCTTACAAGCCCGAGAAATAAAATGGCCGGCGCGATCATTCTTGTTTTGGCGCTGTTGGCGTTTCCGATTGTTGTTGGGTTGTCGACTGCGGGCATTGCAGCGTTGCTCGGCCATTTGTTGTATCGCGATGCCGATGAACGACACGCGAAGAGCGAACTTCGCGAGTTAAATATCTGAATTCAG
>RFTA01000159.1 GCA_009923685.1 Actinomycetota bacterium | reverse complement strand
CCGAAACCTGAAGCGCCCATGGCAGATTTGTCGGTCTGCCGAACAACTCTTGGTTGAACCAGTTTCCCCATCGACCGATTGATTGCGCGAGTGCAAGCGCTGGGGCGACACAAGTAAGACCCACCGCAATCGGAATGTTGCGTTTTTTCGCGGCAAAAACACCGACGACAACACCAACACTGATCCCGCCCCAGACACCGAGACCGCCTTGCCAAATCTTGACGACATCAAACCATCGACCACTGAATCTTTCCCAGTCGGTCAACACATGATAAGCACGCGCTCCGACGATGCCGAACGGCACTGCGATCATCGCAATAGAACCAGCATCGTCCGGCTTTCCAATTTGTCGTTGTGCAAGTCGTTTCTTAAACAACCAAACTGCTGCAACCACTCCGAGAGCAATCATCAGTCCATATGCGTTGAATCGAAGTGGGCCGATCTCAAGTGACCCAGCAGACGGACTCGGCAAGCTCGTGAACATCAAACTCAGACTAGTTCTCGACGCGAATTCTGCATGCGGTTGCCTATCCGAGCTTTTTGCTGGTCTACTTAATATGTGTCCACCGCTAAGCGAGAAGTTGATTCGGCGGCGATAAGCGCACTTGCACCAGTCGCCGCTTTGATTCCAATCTGGTTAATCGCAATCGCAATTTTTTGGTTGCCGTTCTGGCAGTTCACCGATGTTTCATATCCGCTTTTTTCATTTGCGTCACTTGCGCTCGGCATCGTGCTGTTTTCGAAATCGGTGCAACGAGTTTTTCTTGCCAGACTTTTGAACGCTCGCAAACCGACACCCCGAGAAGCGGCGATACTTCACAAGTCTTGGCGCAAAGTCGCCCAAGCCAATCACGCCAGCACCGAAAGTTTTGTTCTTGCGGTCGTCGACAGCAACGACATCAACGCTTTCGCCAGTGGCGGTCACCTCTTAGTGGTTTCTTCGTATGCGATCAATGAACTCGGCGAACAAGAACTGGCAGGCGTCCTCGCCCACGAACTGAGTCACCATCTTGGTTCGCACACCATCGCCTTGACGATCGCGCAATGGCTCAGCCTGCCGATTTTGTTGCTGGCACGAGTCGGTTTCGTTTTGCAGAGAATTGCCGAGGCGATCTCACATGCTTTCAGTTCAAGATTTGCAGGCCTTAAATTTTTTGGTCTCTTGATCTCGGCCGCACTCACTGTCGTCTCTTCTCTATTTGTCGCAGCACTAGTAGTTGCGCAAGCATTGAGTAGCGCAGTCGGGCACGCGTCAGAGTTTCAAGCCGACCACCGAGCGGTGCGCATGGGTTTTGGCAACGAACTTCTGACTGCGCTCAAACGTGTGAGTGACGACTCTGAAACTGGCGACCTTCAGGCGACCAATAGTTTGATTGTCGCCTCGCACCCACCTGCTCGCGAGAGAATCGCCCAACTTCAGATCTTGCTCCGCACCGAAGATCCATTTCGATGACGTTCGATCTCGCGTTGTTAAAAACGTCATCGCGTGCGCGCCTGCTCGGCGCTCTCTCGTCGGGTCTTTTGGTCGGCTTTAGTTTGCCCCCTTGGGGTTGGTGGCCACTGGCGATAATCGGTATCGCGATTTTTTTTGCGCTTTGCAATCAGACGATTCGACGCCGTGAAGTGTTCGCTCTCGGCGTGGTTTTCGCAATCGGGTGGCTAAGTATCGGAACGATGTGGATGTGGTGGCTGACGGCACCGGGCTACATCTTCGTCGTCATTCTGTTTTCTGTCCTGCATGGCATCGCGGCAATCATCGCCGACAAAGTAGGAAACCTTTCGGTTTCTCGACCGATAAGTCACTGTCTCGCCGAAGTCGTGCGATTTTCTTTGCCGTTTGGGGGTGTCCCCCTTGCAACA
>RFTA01000158.1 GCA_009923685.1 Actinomycetota bacterium | reverse complement strand
GCGACTTGGCTGAAGTCCATTTCGACGAGGGTTTCTCGACCGAAAATATTTACAAGCACTTTCAACTTCATATGGTCGGCATTAATTTCGGCAACTTGACCTGAGAAGTCTGCAAACGGACCCTCTTTGACTCGCACGCCCTCGCCCACTTCGTAGTCGAGTTTTGGTGCCTTGCGCTTTGGTGCTTCTTTGCCGTCGCCTTTGGCCGACAAGAACGTTGCAACTTCTTTGCGCGACAACGGTGCAGGCGTCTTGCCTTTTTGGCTCTGACCCACGAAACCAGTGACACCCGGCGTGTTTCGAATGCAAAACCAAGTTTCATCGTCCATTTCACAACGCACGAGCAAGTATCCCGGGAAAACTTTTTTCTGAACTGTTTGCTTGCGACCCTGCTTGAATTCGACGACATCTTCCATCGGGATGACGATCTCGTAAATGCGATCGGTCAAGTTATATGAAGCAATGCGCGCTCTGAGATTAGCGTCAACTTTTTTCTCGTAGCCCGACTGCGAGTGCACGACATACCATTTGCCCGGGCGCAACCACGGGCGATCAACTTCTTCGTCCTCGCCCTCGCCGTTCTCGGTGAGATCGAATGTTGCATCAACCACAGCCGACTCTAAGGCGGTGTCGTCTTGCGCAAGTTGAGTTGTTGTGGTGTCGTCAGTCATTTTTTAGGTGCCTAATCTTTATAAAGCCAGCCTGAAAGTATGCCAAACGCAGCGTCCAATCCACCCACAAAAGCGGTGACAATTACGACGGTGACGAGCACGATTATCGAATAACGGCGAACTTCAGGCCATTTAGGCCAGGCAACCTTGCGCATTTCATCGCGAACTTCGCGAATATATTGAATCGGACCGACCCGCTCTTTGGCAACTTGGGCGGCAACCGTCGGCCGAGCCTGGCGAATCGGTGCGCCTTGGTCGTTGACTTCGCCCATTTTTTGCATGGCGCGCTTTTGTTGACGGTTGAGATCCATTGACATATCGGCTTTTCAGCCTATCGGCGGTTTTCGACACACTTGAACGTGCGGTCCGACCAACCCTCGATCAATCAGCCAAATGCCCGCACCGACCGCGCGTTAGCCCCGAAATTCTTGAGTGTTCCGCCTTGACCACCGGTAGTGAAACCCTGACCCCACGCACGATCTGCGGCGGACTCGGATGAACTCAAATAATTTCCACCCACAAAACCACCGACCGTGACCCTATTGATGAATAACTGGTTTAGCTCGTCTTTTGATGGTAACTGCCAATCAGTTTTGCCGTTGTTGGTGTAGTCGGCAGCAAGTTGTATCGCTCCCGAACTACATGTGGTGTCAGCCGAAGTTGTGTTGCTCATTCCGCTTCCAATTCCTGTTGCGGTTACGTTCAACGGTGTGGTGACATCGCTACACCATGCGCCTGTCGCCAAGTCACTCGTAGCCGCCTCTATATATCTACATGTCGTGTTGCAGTCTGAGCCAGTTGATGTGAAGTTCGCGCCGGCAACATAAAACACGATGCCGCCACCTGGGCCCGTGTCACCGACTGCACACACCCCGCCCTGCGCACAAGACAATGAAGCAACGCCATCAGATGAGGTTACGTTCTTGCAGGCGGGCATAGTCAGATCAAAAGTTGGTGAATGTGCCGTCACGTTTTGTGTTTGATGCCCGTCAGCGAGTCGCCAAGTCGCTGACATTTCAAATACCCGCAGCGTATAACTACGAGTACACGAGAGATACGGCACAGTGATCGTTTTCGAAGTCGCGCGCATCATCTGATAAGAATTGAAGTCGTCACCCTGGGTCACCCACTGCACCGCATACACGCCGGTATCAGGCGACATGTCAGCAATCGTGAAAACCGCGTCACC
>RFTA01000157.1 GCA_009923685.1 Actinomycetota bacterium | reverse complement strand
GACAGCGATGGATTCCACGCTGTTTTCGCCACTTGCACAACGTGCAAAGGAGATAACAACCCGAGAGCTCGCGCTCTATGCCGACCGCACCAAAGGTTCGCAGCGCGCCAACGAGAGGGCTCGCAAGAGTTTGCCCCTGGGCGTGCCGTCTAGTTTTCAGGCTTACGACCCGTATCCGATCGTTATTTCTTCGGCCGGCAGTTCGTGGATGAAAGACGTCGACGGCAATCGCTACACCGATTTTGACATGGGTTTCGGCGCGCTGTTCGCGGGCCATGTGCACCCGCTCGTGCGTCGCGCGATCGACAAGCAACTCGACATTGGCACACTTTTTGTTACGCCGTGCCCCGATAATGCCGAGGTCGCCGAAATGCTGGCTGAACGTTACGGCCTGCCGTTGTGGCGCTTCACCAACTCGGGCACCGAAGCAACGATGGACGCGATTCGCGTCGCGAGGGCTGCAACTGGTCGCGACAAAATTGTCAAGGTCGAAGGCGGCTATCACGGTCACCACGACGAAGTAATGATTTCGATGAAACCGCCAATCGCAGTTGCCGGCCCTGCGCGAAAGCCGTTTTCGGTGCCATCAAGTGCAGGCATAACTGCCGACACAATCAAAACGACGCTGGTCGTGCCATACAACGACCCTGAAGCACTTGAAGATGTATTGCGTGCAGGCGATGTTGCTTGCTTCATAGTCGAGCCGGTGATGCAAAACATCGGCATTTGCAAACCGTTGGATGGATATTTGCAGGCAGTGCGCGAAATCACTCAGCGTTACGGCACGCTTTTAGTTTTTGACGAAGTTAAAACTGGCATCACGGCAGGTTGGGGCGGCGCAACAGGCACGCTCGGAGTCACGCCTGATCTTGTCGCGCTTGCTAAATCAATCGGTGGCGGCTTACCTCTTGGTGCATTCGGTGGCAAGCGTGAATATATGGACACGATCACCAACGGTCAAGTCGTTCACCTTGGCACATATAACGGCAATCCACTTTGCATGGCTGCCGCAAAAGCTGTTTTGCGCGAAGTTTGCACACGCGAAGCAACTCAGGCAGCGATAGATCTCAACACAAAACTCGTTGACGCGTGCACTGCAGTAATAGATCGCGCCGGGGTCGACGCAAACGTTGTTCAGTTCGGCGCAAAAGGTTGCATCACTTGGTCGCGTGAGCCGATTCAAAATTATCGTGACTACAAAGCCACTGATTTTGATCTCGCATATGCGCAATGGATTCATGGCATAAATCGTGGCATTCTTTTGCCGCCCGGTCTCGATGAGCAATGGTTGATCTCGATCATGCACGGTGAAGCAGAGACGCTCAATTACGCGAACATTTTTCAAGAGTTCGTCGACGAACTTCTCGTTTAAAAATAAATTCATGGCGCGAAATTTGTCGTCAGCAAATTCGCCTTCGCCATCACGCATGCTTTTTCGCGGACTACTTCGACGTTGTCCAAATTGCGGCACTCGTGGCGCATTTTTCGTTTCGTGGTTTCGTACGCAAAAAAATTGCCGTGGCTGCAATCTTTTTTGGCAACGCAACCTCGAGGGCTTCATGCTCGGTGCATTGGCGATTAGTTTTATTCTCACGGGTGGTGCGTTGATTACGACGCTGACGATTGGCGTGTTGCTCACTTATCCAAATCTCGCGATTGTCGAGATTTTGATCGCGACAATCAGCACGACGCTGATCGTCGGTATTTTTGGATATCCAATTTCTTATACGACATGGTTGGCGATCGACTTGATCATGCGACCACTTGACAAGGTCGAACAGGCGAACACGGTTAATCGCAAATAAGCCGAAGCCTCCGGTTAAAAGGCTTATGCAGTATGGGGTTTAGGGTGCTTGACCGAACATCTGTTCGTGTGTAGGGTTGCCTGCA
>RFTA01000156.1 GCA_009923685.1 Actinomycetota bacterium | reverse complement strand
AGGCTGCAGTTTTCGGCGTGCCTCACGAGCGACTCGGTGAAGAGGTTGGCGTCGCGATTTTGCCAAAGGCGGGTGCAAAACTTGATCCGCAAGATTTGTGGAAGTTTCTTGAAGGCAAAATCGCCGCGTTCAAAGTGCCCGCTCATGTGATCGTGATGCACGAGCCTCTGCCGCGCAATGCCGCCGGCAAATTTTTGAAGCGTGAATTGCAACAACGCTTGTCTAAGGGCGAACTAACGGCGATTTCTCGCAATCAAGCGAATTAACTCTTCGCGTGCCACCTGTAAATCTCACAAATGTCGATGGCGTGAGCCTCGATGCCTTGACCATCGGCAATGCACTCGTTGATGTTTTGGCAACCGTTGACGAGGGTTTCTTGGTGCGTGAAAAAATCGTCAAAGGTTCGATGAACCTCGTCGATATTCAACGCTCGAAGCATTTGCATTCACTGGTTCACTCTCGCACCGAAATGAGTGGCGGTTCGGCGGCGAATACGGCGTATGGTTTGGCGAGCCTTGGTGGCAAAGCAGGTTTCATCGGCAAGATCTCGGCCGAGCAAAGCGCGGCTGTCGTGTTGCTCGAGGGATATCTTTTTGACAAAGATGCGGCGAAAGACGCTTTTCGCACGGCAGCCGAATATGCGCACGCAGCCGGACGAAAAGTCGCGCTCACACTTTCAGATTCGTTTTGTGTTGATCGTCATCGCTCAGACTTTTTGTCACTAGTGAAGAACGACATCGACATTTTGTTTTCAAACGAAGATGAACTCAAGGCGCTATACCAAGTTAAATCGATAAACGATGGGCTTCATCGCTTGCGCGATGACTGCGAGTTTGCCGCCGTCACACGCAACGAGCATGGCTCGGTTGTTATCGATGGCGACGAAGTAGTGATAATCGACGCCGAGCCCGTCGACAGCGTGGTCGACGCGACAGGGGCCGGCGACATGTATGCCGCAGGGTTTCTCTATGGTTTTGTGCGTGGTAAACCAATCGAACAATGCGGAAAAATCGGCTCAATTGTGGCTTCTGAAGTGATTACACATATGGGGCCAAGACCCTTGGTGCCACTCACAGCCGTTGTGCCGACACACCTGCGCGACTAAAAACATTAAATTTTGTACTACTAATGGTACTCTTATGACGTTCTAGTTGCGCATTAAAACTGCGCAACACGGCAGTCTTAATGTCCGAATTGTGGTGGAAGAGTGAAAAAAATTGTCGTCTGCGATGATGACCCAAGTTTCGCGACCGCAACGGCACATCTGCTTTTTGTAGGCCTAGACACCCTTGCGAAAGGCGACAAACGATTCGACGAATACGAAGTTCGCGTTTTGGGCAAGACAGATGGCTGGTCGCCATTTGTTCTTGATTTTTATGGCGAGTGTTCAAACTTTAAAAAATTTCGTCGGTTGCTTGATGCTCGAAATGTCGCCTACGTCGTTTCGTACTCGGGCTACTCGCATAAAAAGCTGAGTCGTGCAGGTTTAGTAAAACATCTCTCCAGTGTTCTGATGTTGCCAACCTTGTTGGCCATCGACTCTTGGCAGAAAACCGAAGATACGTCACTCGAAGAACAACAGTTGAGTCTGGCCGACTGTGTTCATCAGTTTCTAAAACTTTTGCAGCGAACTATTTAGTCGCTTTCGACCGGCAAAAATGCGAGTTTTAGATCGCCGAGGTTGACGAGTGTTGTCGCAATCCAACTGCCAAGGGTGCTGAAGTTCTCGTCGAGCAGTTTGCTCGTGCCATCTTGCAGGGTTTCTTCGGCAAGTTCATAATTACCCTGATAGGTAACCTCGATCGCAAAATCAAGTTTGCGGGTGATTCTCTTGTCGCTCGGCGTGGGCTGATTGATTTCGACGGTGATACCCTCGCGCGACAATTTTTC
>RFTA01000155.1 GCA_009923685.1 Actinomycetota bacterium | reverse complement strand
ATTTAAATATGTCTTCAGATCTTCGGCCTGGGCATGACCGGTCGCATGCACATCGGCGATACCCGAGTGAACGACCGTTGCGCCTCGACGCAACAGTGCATCGATCACCTTGTTCACGTTGCTTTCATTGCCGGGGATGGCATGACTCGAAAAAATTACGACATCGGTTTCGCCAACTTTTACATATCGACTGTCACCCTTGGCAAGATTTGTCAGCGCCGACATTGCTTCGCCTTGTGAGCCAGTTGAAATAATGCAGATTTCTTCGTCATCATATTTGCCAAGAGAATCTGCGTTGACCAAACTTTTTTCAGGAATCGTCAAAACTTTCAAATCACGAGCGAGACGAATGTTGTTAATCATCGACCTGCCGAGCGGCACGACAACCCGACCCGAGTCGATCGCCGCATCGGCAATTTGCTGTACGCGATGAATATGGCTGGCAAAACTCGCCGTGATTATCCGTTTGCCACGATGTTCATTGAAGATCGCCCGCAACACGGCACCGACTTCTGACTCGCTCGGCGCGTGCCCCTTTTCGCCGGCGTTGGTCGAATCGAGCATCAACAATCGAATGCCCTCGTTCGACGACAACGAACCAAGTCGCGCCAAGTCGGTGCGTCGATGGTCTACTGGCGTGAGGTCAATCTTGAAGTCTCCAGAATGAACGATCACGCCTTGGGCCGTGTGCAGAGCGATCGCATGCGCATGCGGCACTGAATGCGTGACAGGTATGAACTCGACGTCGAACGGCCCGATTTTGATGCGATCGTTGTCGCTCACTTCGATGAACTTAGTCTTGTCGGTTAGTCGTGAACATGATCTTCGTGACCGTGGGTCGCAACACAACCGACAATGCGGTCTTTGCGCTCGAGCAGCCATGTGAAGTCTGGAATGAGCACGTCGACGTCATCACCGTGCTCGGCTTTAGGAAACATCAGCCCACAATCGATCAGCAAAATCTTTTTGTCTTGCTCGACTGCCATACAGTTACGACCGATTTCGCCGAGCCCGCCTAGAAATGCGATTCGAACTGGTTTAGACATCTGGTTCAGACATTAGATAGAGGTCGCTGATATACGAACAACGAATTTTTGCGACACTATTTTGTTGCCGCAGCACGCGCCGCTTGCAAATTGCCGAACACTTTTGCAGCACGCTCGGCAAGACCACTCGGCGGTGGCCCCATTGGCAAACGAGCCTCACCAACGTCAAGACCAAGGTGATTCATCATCACTTTGCTCGGCAGCGGGTTCGGGTTGTCGTCGCCAGTTTCGAAAGCGAAACTCTCGAGCATTCTCGAGTTCACCGCTCGTGCGCCAGCGATATCGCCTGCGTTCCATTTTTTGAACATTTCTTGATGATCGATACCAGTCCAATGCGTCGCCACACCGATCACACCGACACTACCGATCGACATCAGCGGCAGCGTCAAACCATCGTCACCACTCAGCAGTTCGAAACTCTTTGGCACCTGAGTCATCAATATTGCAGTTTCGGCCGGGTTACCACTGGCGTCTTTCAATGCTGCGACGTTCTTGACTTCGTTGGCTAATTTAGCGAGTGTCGCAGTTGAAATTTTTCGACCAGTACGAACCGGAATGTCGTAAACGACAACCGGTAGCGAGGTCGCCGCACAAACTGCTTTCATGTGAGCCAAAATGCCCGCTTGTGATGGCCTGTTGTAATAAGGACCAACAGCCAAGATGCCAGCGATGCCGAGTTTTGACGCCTCTTTGGTTAGATGAATCGAATGTTTCGTGTCGTTAGTTACCGTGCCGGCGATTACCGGAATCGTCACTGCTTCTACCGTTGCCGCGAACAGCGCAAGTTTTTCGTCGTCCGTGAGAGTCGACGCCTCACCTGTTGTGCCACCAACGACTAGACCGTCGTTGCCATTATCTTGCAACCACTTTGCC
>RFTA01000154.1 GCA_009923685.1 Actinomycetota bacterium | reverse complement strand
GGTCGCCGCCAAGTTTCCGCTGCAAATAATCTGCGAGATGATGGGCATTCCTGCCGAAGACGAGCGACAAATTTTTGAGTGGACGAACACGATTCTCGGCGCGGGCGATCCTGACTTCGGTGGCAGTTTCGAAAAACTAATGGAAGCCGCAATCGGAATGTTCTCGTATGCACAGGCACTTGGTGAGGCACGACTTGCCAAACCGACAGAAGATTTGACGAGTGTGATGATGCACGCCGTCGTCGATGGCGAACGCTTGACCAGCCAAGAGTTTGGCAGTTTTTTTATTCTGTTGGTTGTTGCCGGCAACGAAACAACTCGCAACGCAATAACCCACGGCATGTTGGCGCTGACCGAAAACCCTGATCAACGCAAGACATGGTTCGACAATTTTGATGCGCACACCAAGACTGCAGTCGAAGAAATCGTGCGTTGGGCAACACCGGTTATTCACTTTCGTCGCACGGCGACCGCCGACACAGATATCAACGGCTTCAAAGTCGACGCAGGTCAAAAAGTCGTTTTGTTCTACAACTCGGGCAACCGCGACGAAAGAGTTTTCAAAGACCCTTTCAAATTTGACGTGACTCGTACACCGCAGCCCGTGCAGATTGGTTTTGGCGCGGGTGGCCCGCACTTTTGCCTTGGCGCAAACCTTGCCCGTCGCGAAATCGCCGTGATGTTCGACGAAATTCGTCGTCGCGCGCCAAACTTGACGATCACCGGCGAACCCGCTTATCTACAAAGCAGTTTCATCAACGGCATCAAGCGCATCAGCTGCCGCCTCAACTAAAAACGCAAGTTTTTAATCTGACTAGCTAGTCGAGGGTGGTTGCGGTGTGGGCAAGGGTGAGCGGGCCGTGATTGATCTTCGGCAAAACATATTTGGCGAACAAGTCGCACTCTTTCATGTGCGGGTAACCCGACAAAATAAACGCCGAAACACCTGCATCGGTCAACTCGTTCAACTTGGCCAATACTTGGTCGGGGTCGCCGACAATCGCGATGCCTGCCCCGCTTCGAGCACGACCAACACCCGTCCATAAATTTTGTTCAATGTAACCCTCGTCGTCAGACGAACCGCGCAACTCGCTTTGTCGATTGACACCCGTCGATGTCGAGTCAAGTGACTTCGCTCTGATCGCATCACCCGTCACCGGGTCGAGTCGCGACAACAATCGCCGCGCCGCTTCGCGCGCCTCGCGCTCGGTTTCGCGCACGATCACATGACTGCGCCAACCAAAACTCATCGGCCGACCATAGCGCTGCGCACGCTGAGTTAAATCGAGCACGAGAGACGCAATCTTCGCGGTTGTATCTGGCCACATCAAATAAACATCGGCGCTTGCCGCTGCGCAGTCGCGAGCCGCTTCAGATAATCCACCGAAATAAATTGGCGGACAACCAAAACCTTGACCCGAAATTCGTGGCGGATCAATATGTATCTGCAAAAACTCGCCCTCTAAATTTATTGATCTACCTTCGAGCAACTCACCGAGCACAAACAAATATTCTGTGGTGCGACGGTAGCGAGACTCGCTCGAAAGTTGCTCGCCTGGCATTTCTGATGAAATCGCGTTGACCACGAGTCGCGAATTTGAAATTTGTTGCAGTGTCGCTATTTGTCGAGCCAACTGCGGCACGACAACTTCGCCGAGTCGCACTGCGAGCAACAACCTGATTTCATTGGTCAGCGTTGCAATCGCCGCCGAAAATGCCGTCGCATCGATGCCGAGGCTATAGCCCGACGGCAGCAGCACATTGTCAAAGCCATTCGACTCGGCACGCCGAACTATGTCACTGCAATGCATCCATGATGACTGCAAACTTTCGTCGGGCACGCCCAAGAATTCGTAGTCGTCGTCGCAAAGCGCGGCGAACCACGCGACCTCAACGCTCGGCCGATTATTGCTCACGCGC
>RFTA01000153.1 GCA_009923685.1 Actinomycetota bacterium | reverse complement strand
TCGGTGATCAACACCATTACTTCGTCACCTGCGCGCAATATCGTGTCGCTCTCGGGCACGAGCACAACTTGATCGCGCACGATCGCAACAACCGTTGAACTTCGTGGAAACTTCAACTCTTTCAATGTCTTGTCACAAGCCGGAGACTCGACGGCCAAAGTAACTTCTGCAAGTTCTGCTTTGCCGCCTTTGAAGTCCATAAGTTTTACGAAGTTGCCAACCGAAACTGCTTCTTGCACGAGACTCGTGATCAAGTGGGGCGTCGAAACCGCGATGTCGATGCCCCACATTTCGTTGAACATCCAATGATTTTTCGGATTATTAACTCGCGCGATCACGCGTGGCGCGCCAAATTCTTGTTTCGCCAACAACGAGACGACCAAGTTGTCTTCATCATCACCGGTGACAGCAGCAACAACTTCGGCTTCTGCGGCGCCTGCTGCACGAAGAACTTCGACATCACATGCATCACCGAGATGCCAGCGAACACCCTTGGCTTCTTCTTCTTTGCCGTAACTGCGCACGACGGCACGATCATTTTCGACGACGACGACATCATGACCTGCGACCACAAGTTGTTCGGCTGTGAAACGACCGACACTGCCACCGCCTGCGACGACAACTTTCATTACTTGCCTCGCTTCAAAAATTCATCGAGCGCTTTTACCGAATCTTTAGCGACCGTAATATATGCAATGTCACCCTGCTGCACCAATGTTTTTGCGTCAGGTATGACAGAAACACTTAAACGGCGCAACGCCGAGATGCGAGCGCCTTCAATTTCGAGCTCGAGAACTTTTTCGCCGACCAAACTGTCGGGCAAAACACGCTCGAGAAGAACAACCGACGAACTCGGGTCTGTCCATTCGACTGCCGGCAGGTCGGGCAGGATGCGACGCAAGATGCGATCTGACGTCCACTTGACGGTCGCAACGGTGGCGATGCCAAGTCGCTCGTAAATTTCGGCGCGCTTCGGGTCTGAGATGCGAGCGACAACGTTTTCGATGCCGAAACTCTCTCGAGCGACTCGAGCAATCAAAATGTTCGAGTTATCACCGTTGGTGACGGCCGCAACTGCACTTGCTTGCTTGATGCCAGCCTGTTCGAGCACGTCGCGATCAAAGCCGATGCCGGTGATTGTTTGACCGGCGAAATTGTCACGAAGGCGAAAGAACGCATCCGACTTGCGATCGATAACTGCAACGCTGTGACCCGATGAAACAAGGCCAAGTGCGAGAGTTGAGCCAACTCGCCCACAACCGACAATCACTACATGCACAGGCTAAAGCCTATGCCAATGACTGCGTCAAATACGGGCCTTTGTGCGAAGATAGAAGACCGAAATGGTGATTTCTCCGTCTGCGCTTAAGCGATTCTTTATTGGCAAACCAATCGCCAGTTCTGAAGACGCTCATCATCGATTGTCAAAAAAAGTTGCATTGCCGGTCTTTTCCAGCGACGCGATTTCGAGTACCGCGTATGCAACCGAAGAAATTCTGATCGTATTTTTGTCTCTTGCGGCTGTCGGAATGACTGCGTTCGACTACTTGATTCCGATTTCGATACTCGTCATTTTGCTGCTGATCATCGTCGTCAGCAGCTATCGACAGACAATTCACGCGTATCCAACAGGCGGCGGTAGTTACACGGTCGCACGTGAAAACCTGGGGCAAGTGCCTTCATTGATCGCAGGCGCATCACTTTTAGTTGACTACATCTTGACCGTCGCCGTATCCGTAGCGGCTGGCGTCGCAGCGATTATCTCGGCATTTCAGGGCTTGGCACCATACCGGGTCGAACTTTGCATTGGTTTCATCGTCATTGTGACACTGGCAAACCTGCGCGGCATAAAAGAGTCTGGCGCGCTCTTTGCACCGCCTACCTATTTATATGTATTGAGTCTTGCCTCGCTAATCATCG
>RFTA01000152.1 GCA_009923685.1 Actinomycetota bacterium | reverse complement strand
ATTAAGTCTTCGCCAAACCGAATTTGCGGGTTCATTAATCCATAACTGCCGACAATCTCGCCGCTCTTCAACTCGCACAAGTGACCAGCGACCGTTGTTGAGCCAACATCTACGGCAATGCCGTATGCAGCGTCAACATATCCGGGCCAAGCCGCCACTATTTGATCGCCATCATTCAAGTGACGTACTGCGACAGTTACTTCGCCATCTGCTTTTGCCATCGCCGAATGCAAACTGCTTAAGGCACGTCGCGCAACGCTTGGTGCAGTGCGCTTGTGCTGCACCGCAACCGCTGCGGCCAATGCGTCTGCGGCGCTGACCGAATCGCCAAGTTGTGCCTCAGGAATCATCAAATAAAACAAACTAAAACTTGGGTCAACGGTTATCGGCTCAAGATCGAGATCTTTTCGAACGATTTGTTTGTGCACCTGACTAATCGCGGGCACGTCGATAACTACATCGCCACAAATTCGTGCCGCACAACTCAATCGATTGCCGGGCACAAGGGCTCGCTTGGCGCGATAGTTTGTTTCAGTTTCTGCCGGCCCCGAGAGCGAATCTGGCGTGGCGGTGATTCCCCATTTTGCGAAAACACCAACAGATGGGGTTATCTGACAACGACCACAAATTCCGCGACCTCCACAAACCGAATCAATATCGGCACCCAATTGGCGCGCCGCTTCGAGCACGGTGATGCCGTCTTGCACGACGCCATCAAGCCCCGACGGGGTGAAGACGACGCGTCGATTCATTTCGAGAGTTATTCGGTTCGACGACGACCGCGACTATTTCGCGCGGTTCGATCGGCGTTCACTTCATTCGGGTCGCGATTCGCGCGAATCCACGCCGAGCAATTTTCGTCATTACCGACAAGAACATCGGCGGCCATCACGAGAGTTTTTACTTCTTCGTGCAGCGGGTTCATGATCGCCGAGGTCATACCTGCGCCAATCGCCATTGCCAAAAAAGTACCCGTAATGTTGTTTCGCGACGGAATACCAAAACTCACATTCGAAGCACCACAGGTGGTGTTTACTTTGAGTTCTTCGCGCAGGCGTCGAATAATTTTGAATGCAGTGCGGCCAGCATCGCCCATCGCGCCAATCGGCATAACAAGCGGATCAACCACGACGTCGCTTGCCGGAATTCCGTGGTCTGCGGCACGGTTCACGATTTTTTTGGCGACAGCAAAACGCTCATCTGGGTCCATGCTGATGCCGGTTTCGTCGTTCGAGATCGCGACAACGGCAGCACCATACTTTGCAACCAAAGGCAAAACTCGTTCGAGGTTTGCATCTTCACCCGTTACAGAGTTGACCAAAGGCTTGCCTTGATACACAGAAAGCCCGGCTTCTAGCGCTTCAATAATTGAAGAGTCGATCGACAGCGGCACATCGGTGATCGATTGCACGAGTTTTATCGCGCGCGCCAACAACGCAGGTTCATCAGCCAACGGGATACCAGCGTTGACATCGAGCATGTGCGCACCGGCTGCGACTTGTGCCAGCGCATCGGCTTCTACACGACTGAAGTTGCCCTCTTTCATTTCGGCCGCCAACAATTTGCGACCGGTCGGGTTGATTCGCTCGCCAATCATCACGAACGGACGACCGAAGCCGATCACGACCTCTTTGGTCGCTGATGAAATAATTGTGTCGGTCATGTCACTCTTCCTTTTTAACTTGAAATTTCTGGCTATTCGTTTTCTTCTAATTCTTCAAGGTCTAACAATTGCTGATTCGTGAATGCATCGTCTTTTACGTCGGCTTCAAAACCGCCGGCAAATGCGAGTTTGCCAAGGCGCTCTCGAGAATACTCGTTGTCAAGACGGTCGGCTTCTCGTTGAGCCGCCTCGGTCATATCACCAACGAGCGGCAAACTCACGCGACGCCACTGTGCGATATCTTCTTCGGCGGTGTAG
>RFTA01000151.1 GCA_009923685.1 Actinomycetota bacterium | reverse complement strand
TTGCTCTCCAAACTATCAGTCAATACGCCCTCAACATAAGCCCGAATCTTCGTATTGCCGTAATCATGCACCATCAACTGATCCCGTATCCAACCACTGTCGCGCTCCCACTGCTCATCACTCACATTCAACAAATAATCCAAGATTCGACCGATCTCTTCTTCGCTCGGATCATTCGTCCAAAACGGCCCCTTCTCCCCAAACTCCAACGGCTTCCCAAACCGACGATCTTGTCGATGCTGCGGCCGAAACGCGATAAATCCAACGCGCATTCCCATACCTAAACATTCATAGCCAAGACTGCTGCTCTCGACAATGACAAAACGAGACTTCTCACTCAATTCGTAGGACGACCACGCGCTGACCCTTCGATTAAATTTCCATTCGCATCCAGCAAGGCACTCATCGTAAAAAAATTTTTCGGCTTTACTTCCCGATTCATTTGACTCACTACCTGCTACGCAAATTGTCAGCCCATGTTTTCTGGAGACGCTCGCTAAATTTGTCATGAAACTAATTCCAGACGAATAGTTTTCGCGTTTAGAATTTCGAAATGATGAGATCAGTGTGAATTGTTGTCTCTTTTTTATTCCCTCAATACTTTTTGCAAACTGATTTGCCTTGATACTCCCACACTCAAAATAATTTGCCCGAAGATTCAGTGAAAAAATACTCTTTGAGGCATTTGAAAACACAAAGGCAGAATCAACTTTATAATCATCAAATTCATGACGAACTGAAAGCGAATTGGGGTTATTAAGGCGCCAGCCGTTTTGAATGAGGGCAACTTTGTAGGTGACGTTGGGGCGACGCTTGAGTTGCCACAAAGTGTGGTTGTTGTCGGTGCGCGAGAGAATAAGTTTCGGCGCGACAAAATCGATGTAGGCCTCGAGATAAGCAACGGCGCCGAGATGAATTTTTGGCAAGGCGCGCAATAGCGCCAACATGTTGACGCTCTCACCCCGAATATCCATGATGTGCGGGTTGTGGTGCGCGAACGTTTCGTCCAGCGGGCTCGCCGTGCCACGATCAATGATCAGCAAATCGGCACGCGGCGGCCGACGCCACACACGCTTGGTGCTTCGAAAATACTTAAACGCCCGCAGCAAAAACTGCAGAAAAGATTTCATTGCAAATTACGAATAATACGGATTCGCGCCAGTCGAATGATCAGTAATGTCGCGCACACGCGTAATCGCCGGCACCTGCTCGACCAACATCGTCTGCACACCCTCGAGCATTGTCTGGCGCGACATCGAACACCCGTGACAGCCACCACCCATGGTGAAATATGCGGTGCCTTCTTTGTCGTGACCTGCAAAAGTCACGAACCCACCATGCGCCGACAACGCCGGGTTGACATCGTTGAACACAATCGCCTCGATTTGTGCCGAAACCTCATCATCAGCAACGAGCCCCTCAAAACTCGCCTTTAACGGCTTGTTAGGGTTTCGAATCAACAAACCCTTGGCGTCATCATGGTCGAGTTCTGCGCCGCGCAACAGATCTAAATCTTTCGCCCCGATGATTATTTTCAACCCGTTAATCGTGCGAACTTCATCTGTAAAAGCCGCCTTGACGAACTCATCAAAAACCAAGTCGTAGCGAAAATCTTCACCAGGCCCAGACAAAATCTCAAGCCGCAACCCGAGCCTCTCACGCTCAGACTCGGCATCGCGCAACTCGATCAATTTCGCATGCGCAACAGGCGTGATTGTGATAATCGTGTCGGCAGACGTCGGCGAAGAACTAACAACAGGCGACGAACCTGCAAGGGGGCTTACTTGACTCATTGAATAAGCAGGCTACCTGCGCCCGCACCACACAACCTGCGACTACAACATCTAGCCTGCGATCGCTGCACCGTCGCACCGCAAACTGCCACAACGCTCACCGTGACAGCGAACTTGTTATAGTGACATCTCACGCACGGGGAGTCCACTGGTTCGG
>RFTA01000016.1 GCA_009923685.1 Actinomycetota bacterium | reverse complement strand
CGATGCGTTTTGGGCCGAAGCGAAGCGCAAGTCGTGCAGCGAGCGGCGAAGTGACGCCCGCACCAAATGCGAATGGCAGTGTGCGTAGGCCAGATTCGAGTGGCGGGTAGCCGCGCACGAATTGAAAATATTGAGTGACTAAAAATGTGAAACCAAACAGCGAAAAGAATGCGATCGCAATTGATGACGTTGCCGCTGTCACTCGCATGTCGCGAAAAACTCGAACATTGAGCAGGGGGTGCTCGGTGTTGAGTTCACGCCAAACAAATGCAGCGAGCAAAATAACTGTGCCGATGAAACCGGCGATTGTCGCAGTGCTTGACCAACCGCGGTGTGGACCTTCGATAACTGTGTAGACAAGCAATGAGACAAATGCGATTGATAGCAAAAAGCCTGCGAAATCAATTCGCTCTGCACTTGGGTCTTTTGATTCTGGAACGAAGCGCCATTGAAGAATTAAGGCGACAATGACAATTGGAATGTTGATGAGGAAGACTGATCCCCACCAAAAATATTTGAGCAACAGTCCGCCAGTGACTGGACCGAATGCAACTGCGGCACCTGAAACAGCAGACCACACACCGATTGCTTTTGCGCGTTCAACTGGGTTGCGAAATACGTCGATGAGAATTGCCAGCGTGCCGGGAAACACGAGCGCGGCGCCGATGCCCATTAAGCCGCGGGCGGCGATGAGTGCGCCAGTAGTGTCGGTAAAGGCTGCCCACGCAGAGAACAAACCGAAAAGCATCATGCCGATCTGCATCGTCAGTTTGCGACCGAATCTGTCGGCGAGGCCACCGCATGCAAATAGTAAGCCAGCGAAAACTAATGCGTATGAATCAACGATCCATTGCAAGCCGCTTGTTGTGGCGCCCAGTTCGCGAGCCAGTGTCGGAATCGCCACATTGATGATCAAGTTGTCGACAACGACCAAGAAGACCGAGAGGCAAAGGATCGTAAGAATCCACCAGCGGCGTTCATGCACTTTGCTGTCGGGATGTGTGAGGTCAGCATTAGTTGGATTGTTGTTTGACATAGACACTGTCTAGTCGCAAAACTTGATAGTGTCAAGTCGTGGCACCGAAAGCGATGGCGCAGTCACTTCGCGAAAAAGTGATTAGTGCTGCCGTTAAATATGTCGCCGACAATGGCCCCGATGGTTTGTCGTTTCGACAAATCGCCGCAGATGCGGGGGTGAGTCACCAAGCGCCATATCACCACTTCGGTCATAGAAGTGCGATTTTTAATGAGATTGCTTTGGAGGGTTTCAAAAAATTTGCCGCCGATATGGGTGCGCCAGCTCGGGATGATGAAGATTCTGAAATTTGTGTGCGCCTGTGCGAGCGATACGTCGCGTTTGCAATCGCGAACAAAGGTCACTTTCGCGTGATGTTTCGCGCCGACTTGTGTCATCTGCATGAGTCGCCAGAAACGCAGAAGGCAGCCGACGATGCATTTGCAACGTTGCTTGCAGCGGTCAGCGAAATGGTTGGCGATTCTGCATCGATCGATGAAATTCGTGTTCAGGCAACGGCGATGTGGTCGTTGGCGCACGGTTTGGCAACTTTAATTATTGACGGCCCGCTTGAAAAGAAAATAGGAAGAGTTAGTGACCGCCGCGCATTGGTGCGCAGTGTTGCTCAGCGCGCAGCAGACGGCCTTCGGCGCGCATAAAAATTTTGCTCAGTTGTCGGGGCTCGTCGATTTAGAGAAAACGGCGAACTTCGATGCGACGGTTGCACGCCTTTGAGGCTTCGGCAGCGAGTTCGTGCGCGAGTGTGTCGGTCGCGGCGTCGATTATCCAAAAACCTGACATGTATTCATGCGTTTGATTTATTGGACCATCTGACACGAGCGCCTGATCGCCGCGGTTATCAAAAACTTTCGCATCGCGAGGCGCGACAAGACCTGCTGCCATCAGTCGTTGGCCACTCGCAGCGATTTTGTCGTTGAATGCGTCGATTGCGACTGTCTCTTCACGAGTGCCTGAATTTGTCTGGTTGTCAATTACGGCAAATAGATAACGCATCAGTTAAACCTTTCAGTTGCCTTTTGATGATAGATGAGTCGGCAGTTAGATATAAATTTGAGGCATGCCGATTAGCGAACCGATTATTTGTCTGTGGTATGACGACGATGCGGTTGAAGCCGCAAATTTTTATGTTTCGCTTTTGCCAAATTCAAAGATTACGAATACGACTTACTACCGAGATCACCCGATAAAACCAAAGGGTTCAGTGCTGACAGTTGAGTTTGAACTGAATCAACGTCCTTTTTTGGCTTTAAACGGAGGGCCTTTTTTCAAACATTCGGAAGCGGCTTCAATTCAGGTGCAGTGTGACACGCAGGAAGAAATAGATCAACTGTGGGATGCAATCACAAACAATGGTGGCGAAGAGAGTGAATGTGGCTGGTGCAAAGATCGCTTTGGGGTGAGTTGGCAGATTACGCCACGTGTTCTTGCCAGCAAAATTTATAACGCAGATAATTCAGTTGCTGACAAGGCATGGGCCGCAATGATGTCAATGCGCAAAATAATTATTGCTGATTTGTAAATTCGTAGTCGAGGGCGGTGGTTTGAGCTGCACCGTCGGGGCACTGCTCGGCTGATTTACGTGCGACTTTGAAACCTGCGCGCTCGACCGTCGCGCGCGATGCGACGTTCGTTTCGGCGATTATTGCGCGAACTGTTTTTGCGTCACCGAGTCGCTTAGCAATTGTCGGCAAAATTTTCAAGGCTGTTGACGCTGCGCCGGCGCGTCGCGCTTGCGGGGCTATCCAATAACCGACTGTCGCTACGCCATCTTTGATGTGATGAATGCCGGCGACGCCCGCAGGCTCGCCCGTAAACGAATTGATTATTGCGTTTGCCAATAGTTCTCCGTTTTGGTCGACGACAAAAGACTTCGCGTGTTCGCGGGTATATGGCCGCGGAATTTTGGTCCACCGTTGAATCTCGACGTCTTGGCACGCGTGGTAAATCCACTCGGCGTCGCTTGACTGCAAGGGCCGCAGTCGATGGGTGAGTAGTTCGAAATAAACCTGAACAATTTTCGTTTCCTCAGTGACTGTCTCGCCGACACGTGACCAATAGTCGCTATGACTTGCGCGAAAGTCGGCCGCGTTGAGGTCGCCTTCGGCTTCAGCCAATGCGAATTCATCGGGCACTTCAAAGAACTGAGTAACTTCAACCCGAGTGACTCGCAGCGTTGCGACATGATTATCTTCGTTGTCGACCATGGCAAGACATTCGCCAACGCTTTCGACCGGCTCACCTTCTTTTGCGTAGTCGGTTAGCAGCCCCGCGGTCGCACGTTTGTTGCCATCGACGATGAAATTAACGAGTCGAGCGCGACTCTCGCCGGGCGTACCAAACTCGATCGACCGAAGACCGTCAATAACTGGAAACACGGCAGGCTACGAATACCTAATTGTTGATTTCGGCGATTCGCGCCTTGGCGAGTGCTTGCAACATGCCGACATCGACCTTCCAGTCGAGGGGAACCAAAAACGTGTATTTCTTGACTTCGAATTCGGTTAGACGCGGCGAAATTTGCTTCAAAACTTTGATACTAAACGGATTCAGGGTCAGATGATTTTTCGAGATCGAAACACCGATTACGTAGCCTTTGCCTAGTCGCAACATCGGCTGGTTCCAGGCCATCACGAGTTCGAGGTTCTTATGTTTTGCAGTGATTGCTGAAAAGATTTTCTTGATTGTTTTGGCAACTTTTGGGTCAATGTTTTTGAAATAGTTTTCAGGCGTGCCAAATTTGTTCGATGATTTTGATCCACGGTGATACATCACCAGCGCGTTGGCATGGGCCTGACTGAACCCATGATTTTCTCGCAAGAATGCGATCTGCTCGGGATATTTGGTCGTTTCGAGATCTTTCAACCGCTTCAACCACACAGCCACTTTTTCGCCGTGCTTCTTTTCGATCGCCGGAAAGAACTTCTCTCTACTTCCACCAGTCGCCATAACTCAAGATTAAAACTTATGAGGCGAGCGAGCCTGAAAACACTTGCCAGGCGAGAAGTGACTTTGCGACGAGGCTCAGAATTATGTAACGACGTTCACCGTACAAATAATTTGCCCACTTGCCCTGCGCTTTATATTGCTTGTATTGCACGATTGCAAAACAGTTGAACAAGATGAACAACGAAATCACAATGCCGTAGACGAAACCTGGTGTGGTCGACTCGGTCGGTCCTTTTGGAGAAAGAATATTGACCAAAGTTGCGAGCCAAGGCACGATGCCCGCGATGCAACCAAACCAAAACGGCAAAAGATCGCCGTCACCAGGCGTCGTGTATTTTTCTTGCAGCCAGCCGAACAAAATCATACTCACATTTACACCAGCGATGCCCATGAGTGCGATGTAGTCGGCGGTGCCATTGAGCTGCAAAATCACAATGATCATGATCGTTGATGACATCGAATATTCGACCCACCTAAAGACGTTGATGTGGTTCTTCAGACCGGCTGTGTATCTTGCAAACATTGCTGGCGAACTAATGAAAAAGTGAAAAAATGCTGAGAGCGCCAAGAACGCCGCAACCATGTATCCAATTTTGAGATTGAACAAATTGATCGGATCAGAAAAATTGCCCGTCCCAGGTGCCTCGGTCAGATAGATCGCATTCACTGGCAGTTTTGCATCGTTGGCCAGAAACAAGATCGCTAAGAGCGAAGCAAGGTGCAGAGCACCAGCGATCAGGTTGAGGCGCTTCAGTTTGCTGATTTCGGTATCGATCGTTGTGTTCACTTGAGTCTCCTAGTTGTCTGGCAATGTGCTGAACGACTTCACTTTATTACATTCACGGTTAGCGTGTCTTCATGTTTTCAAACAAATTGTTTCCAGTTGACGCTAATTATCCTTTGATTCACACGCGGCAGTATCAAGTGCAGGCGTTTCGCATGTCAGATGAGCGGTTCTTGCTGCGCGGGGCGATAGTCGATGAAAAACCCGCGGGTCTTTATATCGAAAACGATCCTGATCCGATTTGGATGCATCACATGATTGTCGATTTACAGATTGTCTACCCGACATTTTTGATCGAAAAGGCGAGTGTTGAGTTCAAAAACCACCCACACTTAGGTTGCACAAACATCACCGACCACTACAAAAAGCTCGAAGGCATGTCGATTGCGCGCGGTTTCAATGCCAAGGTTCGCGAACTTTTCGGCAGTTCGCGCGGTTGCACACATATTGGCGCGCTACTTGCGGCGATGGCGCCAGTGGCGATTCAAACTGGTTGGTCGATGCGTGTTGGCACTGCGATGGCAAGTGAAGATTCGGCGCAGTCGGCGCAAGATTTGCAAGAGCAACGCGTCAAACAGTTTGCTTCGACGATCAACACCTGTCACATTTGGGATGAAAACGGTGCGATGATTGCCAAGGTTCGCGCTGGCGAAGAGATTGAAATGCCGTTGCCGGTTGTGCGGCGACTTCGCGACCTCGGTCGCGACGAAACCGACTGGCTCGCCGGCCGCAGCTAGCTAGTTACGGCTAGGGCTTCGCAGCGTAGATTTTTAACTTCGTTACTTGTGCGATCGCTTCAAAATCAGAGTCGTGGTGAACTATTTTCGTGTTGGTTCGAATTGCGATTGCAGCAATTAGGCAGTCGATCTGAGCTCTGATGGTTACACCCAACTTACGGCACGCACGATAAATCGCAGCGGCGTTGTCATAATCAACGGGCTCGGTTTTAATTGTTGTTGCTCTTGCCAATAGTTTTTCTAGTTGGGTCAAATGTTGTTGGTCGCGAGCGCCAGCCAGAATCTCCATGCGAATCACGTCGCAAATTTCTGGGTCAACGTTTAGCGTTCGTCGAACTTCGATGTTGGCGCGAGACCCAGTTTGACGCAGGTATTCAATCCATGCAGAGGTACCGATTAGCGACATCAGGTGCGCGTGGTGCGCATTGCGGCGAGGTCGCCTTCCCAGCCTGTGCCCTCCATTGCAAGTGCCTCGTCGAGTGTCATCGGCTCGATCGCTAAAGTTCGTAGCGCCAAATTGACAGCGTCTTTCATAGTGGTCAAATTAAAGCGCTCCATTACGCGGCGGCATGCTTCTTCGTCAATATCTATGTTTGTTCTGGCCATGCTCATAGGTTATACACCTCTTATACACATCGACTGTTTTTCTTGCGGCGTTCGGTTTTGACAGATGTGTAAGGCGTGGCGATAAAACGGCACGCAAAAAAGTGGGCGACACCCGAAGGTGCCGCCCACTCAAGATTCGAAAATTTAATTACTTAGCGAATTGCCACAGGCTGTCTGTGAGTGTCCAGCCGTAGTCAGAACCTTCGGTTGCAGCGATTGCAAACATGATCAGTGCGCCGCCGGCCATCGAAATATTCTTGAAAAATCCAACTGTCTCGGTTTGTTTTGCTTGCGCATCTGTTTGTGCCCAAAAATCGTGCATTTTGAGTGCCATCAAGACAAGCAATACAGCGATTACGAGCGCGCCGAGGTCGGCATATACGCCGAGAATGATCGATAAGCCACCGGCGATCAACAGCACGCCTGATGCCAAGTTCGCAAATTTCGGTGCTGGGACTTTCTTATAGCTGGCATAACCAGCCATTGCTTCGGCTTTCGTGAGGTGATTTAATCCACCTGTTACGAACATGAAAGCGAAAAGAATTCGCCCGATCAATAACACTGTGTTCATAGTTCTCTCTTCTGTTGGGATTTTTAGTTTTCGTCTGAAAACTAAGTGCGAAAACAACCGTAGCAAAAACTAAGATCTGAGTCTTGTCAAGCAATCAACAGCAATCGCTCGCGCGAGTTGCTCCGGCGATTTTTGTTGCGCTCTGGAGCACAGGGTTTGTGGTTGCGCGTTATGCAACAACCGACGCGGGCCCACTCACATTTTTGTGCGTGCGTATGTTTCTTGCCTCGGGTTTGCTTTGGTTAATCGCAACTGCGCTGCACGCGCCACGCATGGCGCGCAGCGATTGGTCGGCCGCGACAATTGTCGGTGTCTTTATGCACGCCATTTATTTGGGCGGTGTCTTCGTGGCGATAAACCTCGGGCTTCCTTCGGGGCTCAGTGCGTTGATCGCCGGGCTTCATCCCGTGGCAACTTCTGTCGCCGCTCGTGTGTTTTTGCGAGAGCAATTGAGTCGCAAACAAATCGTCGGTGTGACTCTCGGCCTAGTAGGTGTGTGCGCAGTGGTTGTCGAAAAACTTGAGGCGGTAGATGGCGGTGTTACGACTGGGGCGATGATCGCAATGATGGTTTCGATACTTGGATTAACCGTCGGCACGCTTGTGCAACGCGCATTCGGAAAAGAAATGCCGTTGTTGCGGGGCACCGCCACTCAGTATCTGGCTTCGGGCGTTGTGCTTGCGGTCGCATCGGGTTTGAGTGAGAGTTGGAAATTTGAAATTACTCGCAACACCGTGTTTTCGATGTTGTGGGCGGTAATTGTTCTGTCGCTTGGTGCAGTTTTGTTGATGATGACTTTGCTCGCACGTCACACGGCGGCGCGTGTCAGCAGTCTGTTTTTTCTCACGCCGGCGCTGAGCACTATCGAAGGCGCGATTTTGTTTGATGAGCGTCTGGGTGCGCTCGCACTTGCTGGTCTAGTAATCGCGATTTTTGGCGTTCGCCTAACGATGCAAACAGCCGCCACCACTCCCGACGCCTCAACCGCCGCCGCACCTGACGCCTCAACCGCCTAACCCCGCGGCGTCGAACCTCGTTCAACTCGCTAGATAATTGTTTATCGCTTGGCGAATAATGTCACTTCGTGTCGTGCCTTCTTTTTTTGCGCGACGATCAATCGACTTAACAATTGCTGGCTCAATGCGCACAGGCACAACCTCAGCCACCGCTTTGCCCATTAGCGGCCGGCCAGGCAGCCGAGTGAACTTCGACAAGTCAAAGTCTCGCGTGGCGAATTCATCGGCCATTCGCTCAAAGTCTGCGTCCGTTAAAACTTCGCCATCAATTAAATGATGCACACGATTTCTTTTTTTCATTTTTAATCCACCTTCATTCCTGATTTTTAACCAAACCATCAAACTTTGTCCTGAGTCTCATTGCATGAAAGATTTTTAAGCTGGAATCTGTATTTATTGCCATTAACAGTTCCAGGAGATTTCCTGACAGGTCTGGTCCGATCATAAGGATTCGTCGTCTATCTAAATCGTCGAAATATTCAAAAACTTTGATCGCTTGATTTTGTGCGTGCCGTATGTCTTCCTCTGAAACTCCATGCTTAAGCGCAGATTCTGTAAGGTGAACATGATCATATCGTAATACGAAACTCGGTGCAACTGGCTTAGATTCGGGCTTCGGTGTTTTGTGATCTTGGCGCTTGCGACGGGGCACACATAGATGTGTGAGATGAGCATTGCTTACGGATGTACGCGAGAATTGCTAAAAAGCAGTGCGGAAACTTAGGCTTCAACCGAGGTGAGGTCGGGGCCGAGAACAATCTTGCCGGTGAAGTGAGGCGTCGCGAGTGCGAGCCAGTCAGCTTCTTGGCCAGGTTGCATCGCTGGCACATAGTGCGTCAGCATCAAAGTTTTTACGCCAGCGCGCGCCGCGGTTTTCGCCGCATCTTCAACATTCGAGTGATAATCCAAAATGTCATTCGAGCGCGAGGCGAGTGCCGGTACAAATTGTTTGACTAATTCAACCAAATCAGGTCGCAACACCGTCTGCACATAAATATCCGCGCCACGACATAAGTCGTCGAGTTCGCTGCATGGCACCGTGTCGCCAGCAAGCACGACTGACTTTCCTTCGGCTTCGATTCGAAAGCCGATTGTTGGTGTCACTGGTCGGTGATCGGTTCGTCCAACAATCACACGAACGTCTCCAATCTTGAATTCGTCGCCGGGCACGACTTCGTGAACCGCAACTTGCAATCCCGGCCCACTGCGCAAGTCAGCGTGATGGTCATGGCGATATTTTTGATCAGGTTTCAACATCGCCATCATGCCGTCAACTACCTTTTGCGTGCCAAGAGGACCGTAGATAATGGTCGGGGTAGCTTCTGGCGAGAGAATCCAACGCGTTGTCACCAAATCGTTCAAGTCGGTGATGTGATCACTGTGTAGATGTGTAACCAAAATCGCCGACAAAAATGGTGCAGGCACGCCAGCGGCGACAAGGCGCATCGCCACACCGCGACCACAGTCAATCAAAATATTTTGCCCCGCGCACTGCACGAGTGTCGACGGCCCCGCGCGATTTGCATCTGGTATCGGGCTACCCGTGCCCGTCAGCGTGACTTTCATAGCGCGAGCCTAAGCGCCAAGTTTTTCGGCGAAGAAGTCGAGAATGATTTCGGCGCGTTGCACACGATGTAACGGTGAACCTGAGCGCGACAACTCGTGCGTCTCACCAGGAAACCGATAAAACGTCACATCTTTTTTCAGCAATCTCAAAGCCATAAACAATTCTTCAGCCTGATTAATCGGGCAGCGTAAATCATTTTCGCTGTGAATGATCAACATCGGCACATCAATGTTGCGTACGTGGCGAATCGGCGACATGCGCACATATTCGGCTTCGTCTTCTAAATGATTCGGCCCGTGCTCGACACGAAAC
>RFTA01000150.1 GCA_009923685.1 Actinomycetota bacterium | reverse complement strand
CGATTTGCCAGACCCAGCCGAAATGGATATCAACACTTGCTATTTGAGTGTCAGCGGCACAACAAAACACGTCGGCACTTCGTGGGTTCACCCTGATCACCTCGACGCGTCGCTTCGAATGTTGCATGACATCGCCGGTGGCGAAGACAAGTGGCGCGCGCGTCCATTCGTTAGTCAGTCGAATTGTTTTGTTGTTCCGCCACTTAAGTTCGCAACCGATGCGTGTCGCTGTCTCGAAACCGCCGTCTATGGTGGCATGCCAGTGTTGTTGCTCTCGGCTGGTCAAGCGGGCGCAACTGCGCCAGCGGCGCTTGCAGGCGCGCTAGTGCAAGAAGTTGCCGAAGTGCTCGCAGGTCTGGCTTACGTCAACGCATTGGTGCCAGGTCACCCGGCAATTTTTGGCACTTGGTCGTTCGTTTCTGATTTGCGTTCGGGCGCAATGTCTGGCGGCAGTCCTGAACAGGCGATTCTCTCTGCTGCGAGCGCCCAGATGGCGCACTTTTACGATCTCACTGGTGGCACTTCGTCGGGCATTAGCGATTCGAAAATACCTGATGCACAAGCTGGCGCCGAAAAGGGTTACAACCACGCACTCGTCGGTAATGCAGGCATGAACTTGATTTACGAATCGGCTGGCATGCACGGCAGTCTTCTTGGTTTCTCGCTTGAAGGTGTCGTGCTCGACAACGACATCGTTGGCGCCGTGCAACGCACTATCAAGGGCATCGAAGTAACCGACGAGTCTTTGTCGGTAGACACCATTCGCGCCGCAGTTATCGACGGCCCTGGCCATTATTTGGGTGCCAAACAAACACTCGACATTATGCAGACCGAATACATCTACCCTGCTGGTCGAACCTACGACCAACGGATTAGAAGTCCGGTGCTCTATCCACTGAGCTACAAGGGCAAGACCCTCAGGCTATCTAATTTGTAATTCTGTGTTTGTGGGTATAGATGTTCGCCGTGCCGTCACGCACGAAACCAACAAGAGTGATGCCAAGATCTTCGGCGGTTTCGACCGCCAGATTTGAAGGCGCGCCAACGGCGGCGATAAATGCAACGCCAGCCATCGCCGCTTTTTGAATAATTTCGAAAGACAAACGACCACTCACGACCAAAGCATGATTCGAAATCGGCAACCGACTATCAAGCACGGCTTTGCCGATCACTTTGTCGACTGCATTGTGTCGGCCGATATCTTCGCGAACACAATAAGTCTGGCCAGACGCGTCGACCAGCCCCGCGGCATGCAAACCACCCGTGCGATCAAAAGTCGGTTGCGCCTTGCGAATTATGTCAGGCAACTGAGTCAACATTTGTGCCGTCATCACTGGGCCAGTCGCAAGATCAATGCGACTTGTAATCTGCGCGAGCTGTTCGATCGAAGTTGTACCGCATATTCCGCAACTCGCAGATGTAACCATTCCGCGACGAGACAACGCCTCGTCAAATGGCACGGTCAAACTCACAGTCACAACGTTGAATTGCTGTTCGGCTGAGTCTGGCAACTGGCAATATCGCACTGTGCGCACGTCATCATCACGTTTGATCATTCCTTCGGTGAACAAAAATCCGACTGCAAGTTCGAAATCATGACCCGGGGTTCTCATCGTTACAGCAATCGACTGCGCTTCTTGCTGCGGAGACTCAGCGCGAATTTCAAGTGGCTCTTCGGTCACCAATACATCGGGCTTTGTCGCTAGCGAGCCGTCTTTGCGCACAGCCGTGACAGCCCAATTGGCAACCTTACGTCGAACTGCCGCTGCGATGTTTGCCATGCACAAACCCTACCAACGCCCGTCAATTAAGGGTTTTATAGTCTCTGAGAGATAGCCAGGCAAACCTAACTGTGCTTATATATCTGTTGGGGATTCTTTAAGGTCACAACATTGCGGCCGGATTCTCTGCAATAACTACCGGAGGACACAAATGGAAAAGCTTGTTACA
>RFTA01000149.1 GCA_009923685.1 Actinomycetota bacterium | reverse complement strand
CGAAAATCTCGTCGGTCATATTCAGAAAAAAAGAAGTGTCGGTGATCTGGCTTCGATGACAGGCGATCGCCAATTTTTTCTGTGAACAAAATTTACGCACATCGACTTGATGCGATATCGCGCTTTCTGGCTCGCCCATCGGGTTTCCGTCGTCGGCGGGCGCATCTGGGTCAAAATCACCGATACCTTGTGTCTCGCTGACGATCTCAGGATTATTCATCGCCATGTCACGCATTCGCCGAAACGCATCTCGGTTCGTCGTCATCTGAAAAATGTTCGGTGTGCCGGCGATTTCAGCCGCGCGCATGCCAACTTTGTAGACGGCAATGTGATCGGGGTGCCCATAGTTACCGTGCCAGTCATAAATTGTTGTTGCGTCGGCCTTTTCTTCTTGCAAAATCTTCGCCAACTTTTGCGCCGCCGTCTCGACATCTGCATTGATGAACGCAGCCGGGTCACTGTTTTGCGACCAACCCGTCATGCCCGAATCTTTATAGCCGAGCATCTCAAGTCGCGCCACACCCAAAACTTTCGCCGACGCTGCAACTTCTTTTGCCCGACGATCGGCAAGTGTCTCGCCTGGTTCTAAATCTTGTGGCACTTCGCCGTATGCACCATCGGTTGCGACAACGAGCACAACCCGATGACCCTCGGCGCTCGCACGCGCAATGGTGCCACCAGTTGCCAAACACTCATCATCTGGGTGCGCGTGAAAACAAACGAGCGTCGCCATTAATTTACTTCGATCCAGTACTTTGCTTGACAACGCCACGCGCAATCAGGTCGTCGACATTTTTGACGCCCCACGATTGCAGCACTTCGCGCGTGTTCTCACCAGCCACAACTGGTCCATGCGAAACACTCGTTTGTGTGCGCGAAAATCTGGGCGCCGGCGCCGGTTGCACAACACCGTCAACTTTGATAAAAGTTTCGCGCGCCACATTATGCGGATGCTTTGCCGCTTCGCTCATTGTCAAAACTGGCGCAAAACAAACATCCGTGCCTTCCATGATCTGAGACCATTCAGACTGTGACTTGGTCGCGAAAACATCCGTTAAACGTTTCTTCAACTTCGGCCACATCGAGCGATCTTGCTGGTTGGCAAACTCGGCGTCACTTGCCAAGCCGGTCAATTGCAACAACTGCGCATAAAACTGCGGCTCAATCGAACCAATTGATACATACTTTCCGTCACTGCATTTATAAACGTCGTAAAAGTGGGCACCAGTGTCGAGCATGTTGGTGCCACGCGCATTTTCGTCATGCATGCCGATATTTTTAAAGCCCCAAAACATCGACATCAAAATTGCCGAACCGTCGACCATTGCCGCGTCAACAACCTGACCCGCACCACTTCGTTGCGCTTCAAGCAAAGCGCAAACAACTCCGTAGGCCAGCAACATTCCGCCACCGCCAAAATCGCCGACCATATTTAGAGGTGGCACAGGCGCCTCGCCTGCGCGCCCAAAATGCGCGAGCGCACCCGCCAGCGCTATGTAATTAATGTCGTGCCCCGCCGAGTTCGCATATGGCCCGTCTTGACCCCACCCAGTCATTCGTCCGAACACAAGTTTTTTGTTTCGCGCAAGACAAATGTCTGGCCCAACACCGAGTCGTTCCATTACACCGGGTCGAAATCCTTCGATCAAAGCATCGGCGCGCTCGACAAGTTGCAACAGCGCTTCAACACCATCGGGTTGTTTCAAGTCGATCGCGATATTTTTTCGTCCGCGCTGCATCACGTCCCAATTCGCGTTGCCGCTGGTCGCATCGCGCACCGCTTGCACGCGCTCAACACGCACAACCTCGGCACCCATGTCGCAGAGCATCATCGCCGCAAACGGCCCCGGACCAATACCAGCGATTTCAATTATCTTGTAACCCGCCAACGGGCCGCGCGACGCACTAGCCACAAAAATTAGTTTGTCGACACGAAGTCAGAAACCAATT
>RFTA01000148.1 GCA_009923685.1 Actinomycetota bacterium | reverse complement strand
TTACGAAACGCGAGTTAACGGCGACAAAATCGAATTTCGAAAGCGCTGATTATTTCTTAACTCGACCAGTGCCGAGTTTAAAACCAGGTCGCCCTGCATTCGACCATTCGCCAACAAACTTAAAGAATTCTTCACCGAACGGATCAACTCCGACCAGTGGCATGTTTCCTCGACGTATAGTCCAGTCAAGCGGAGCCAACTCTTCTGCTCGGGCGAGGTGTTCTCGAGATGCTGTCGAATCTCCATCTTGATTGCGCTCACGCAAAGCGATTGCGACTCGACGGTGAAGTCTCGCTAACTGCACATCTTGGCTCGGTTTGACCTGAAACTCACGCACCCGTGCATCGTCGAGGTCACGTTCACCTGACCGCACCCACTTGCGCAACAAATTGTGGTGCACCTCAGAGTCGACATTGCTGAAGTCTCTAAACAAATCGCTACCGGGCGTGCTATCGGCTGGGCGCACGATGCGATCATCTTCATCAACCCAAACAGCAGCAGGCACGTTAACGATGCCGTAAAGGTCAGCGACGATGTGATGTTTGTCGATCAAAACAGGCATTGTCAGTTGTTCTTTTGTCGCCCACTCGCGCACTGCTACTTCGTCAGCGTCGAGTGCCACGGCGATGATCGTGAAGCCCGTGTCTTGCAGTTCGTTAGAGAGTTGCTGCCAAACTGGCAGCTCGTAGCGACAGCCTCACCAAGATGACCATGCAAGCAAAAGTCGCTTGCGTCGGTTGAAGTCGCTGAATAAAACTTGGCGACCGTGAATGTCGGGCAATCTGAAATCGGGTGCAGCAAGCGATGACATAGATTCACCTCTCAAATCGGCACGTTCGCCGAGCGCTGCAACTTGTTTTTGCCGATCGAAAACTATGTTTTGTTTTGTAACTCGCGCAAATTCGACAAGATCGATGCTCGTAGTGTCAGTAAGCCTGTTCTTTTCGCGGACAGGCACACAAACATCGTCGATGCATAGACCTTGAGGTTTTAGTTGCCACCCTGTCGCAATCTCAAAATCACCAAGAGAAACTGCGAACTCGCCGAAATTCGACGCGACCTCGACAGATACCGTCGCACCCTCTTGGTTGATTACTCGTCCGAGCGTCATAGTGAAACACTATACGAACTAGTCTCAGCATGACTAGACAAAGTGAGTTTTGGAGATGATATGTCAAAGACTGTATTAATCACTGGTGCGGGTTCGGGTTTTGGCAAAGCGACAGCCCTCGCACTCGCTGCCCGCGGACATAAAGTTATTGCGACTACAGAGTCGCAATCACAAGCCGACTCTCTGCGTACTGAAGCACCTCAGTTGACCGTCGAGAAACTTGACATCACTTCGACAAGCGATGTTGCAGCGGCCAGCAAGTTTGATGTCGATGTGCTCATCAACAACGCGGGCGCCGGGCAAACTGGCCCGATGGCAGATGTGCCAATCGCTCGAGTACGGCACCTGTTTGAAGTCAATGTGTTCGGCACGCTCGCGATCACCCAAGCGTTGCTGCCAAAGATGGCGGCGCGCGGTGCGGGTCGCGTGATTATTGTTTCATCGATCGCGGGGGTTTTGCCCGGGCCGTCATTTGGTCCTTACGCAATGACGAAGCATTCTCTCGAAGCAATGGGCAAGGCAATGCGCGCCGAACTCGCACCAGCGGGCATTGACGTGACGCTGATTAATCCGGGGCCGTACAACACGGGCTTTAACGATCGCATGGCTGCATCAATGTGGGAGTGGTTTGGGGCCGGCGCAATCAGTGCACCCGCGACTGACTTGCTGCGCGCGATCGGCACGATGGTGACAACAAATCAACTCGACCCTGTTGATGTAGCCAACAAACTCGTTGAACTAGTCGAAGCCGAGACAACGCAAGAAAACAACTTCATGCCACCAGAAATTCGCGACCTGATCAAAGCCCAACTTGGCTGATTCAAGAACCAAGCCGACTGACTCGGACTCTGCTTAACTGACTATATGCA
>RFTA01000147.1 GCA_009923685.1 Actinomycetota bacterium | reverse complement strand
ACAAATCTGGGTCGACGCCAACCGGCACCAGACGCATGCGGTCACGTGATACACCCATGTCGTTGTGAATATCATTGATCGAGTTTTCACTGACAACTACAACGCGGGGCAACTTGCTGGCGACACGACCCTGCATCCAGACGAACGAATACCAACGACCGATCGCGCGACGTTTCCACCAAGTTGGGGTGTGGGCCATTTCGAGTGCACGATCTTTGGTGATCGGGTGGTGCAGCGTCACGATTGTGGGGATAATTTTTTCAATTTTTAGAATCGACGAACCTAGGCATTGATTGTCATGAACGAGATCGAAGTCGTTGACGCGATCTCGCAATACTCTGTGCGCCCGCATGCTGAACGTCAGGGGTTCACCGAAAGTGCCCTTGAGAAATAGCGCCGCCTCGACGAAATTTGGCCAAGTGTTCAACTCCCAATATGCGGGGAACCTGCCCGGATTATGGTCGTTGAAGATGTCGAGGCTGGGCAGTTTGTGCAACTGGATGCGCGAATCAATTATCGGATATGGCTGGCCGCTAAAAACTTCGACATGATGACCGAGATCGACCAGCGCTTTTGTCAAGTGACGAGAGTAAACACCTTGACCGCCGACATGTGGTTTGCCGCGATATGTGAGATACGCGATTCGTATCGGACCGTTGATATCAAACGGTTTGGTCATTAGAAAATCCTACCGTCGACAAATTACGACTTTCTTGTCGAGAGACTTCAGGTGTTAATTAGTGATCGTAAATCGCATGAATTTTTTCAGAGGCGCAGATGGCGTAACGATGAAAGGTTCGAGGTTGAAGCCGTTTGGTGGCCCTGATTGTGGCTCGATACAAATTGCATGAGTAGTTTGGTCATAAACGACCCAGTGTGAACAGTCGCTATCGATAGTCAAAGCGATCGTCTCGTCGAAAATGATTCGTGGCTGATTTCGTGAACCCTTAAAGCAGTCGTCGTATGGCGGCGGTAGCGGAGAAATAGTTTGTCCGGTAGGAATACCAGAATCGTCACGAACATACATTTCTTCGAAGTCGACTTCGAAGCGACATGGTCGAGCAAACCAAGGGTGCCAACCGACCTGACCCGGCATTTGTGCATCGGTTGTCGCAAGTTCAAGTTCGAACTCAACGACGGTGTCGTCGACCGAGATTTTTTGAATCACCGAACCCTTGAATGCGAACCGTGAACCCAGGTCGATTTTCATCGTCACGCTATTCGAAGAAAAGTCGACGACGCTAAATGGTCGGTCTAAAACCGTGCCATGAATCGCGTGTGGGGCCATATTTATTTCGAGTTGGTGGTGTCGCGAGTCAAACGTAAATTTTCCGTTTCGCACACGACCCGCATATGGCACCATCGGATATGAACCCCACTTTTGAATGTTTGCCTCGCCATTGCGAGTTATCAAAAGTTCGCGGCCAAACGCGACTAGCGACGAAACTCGACCACCATTTTGTGGGTCGATTGTGCAACGAATATTTTTGCTCGTGAGAATTATTTCTGTCGAACTCATAAAGATATAGTCCTTCGCTTTTGACTCGCCCGCGCGCCGATCAAACCCAGCAGCAGCAAAATGATCATCGGTGCGTCGCCGAGGTGAGAGTAAACGGTTCTACCTGTGTGCAACGGGGTGTCGAAAATAAGGGTTGCGGCTTCGCCGATGCCGAGGCGATTCATTATTTCTCCCTGTGGAGAGATGACCGCACTGAAGCCAGTGGTCGCTGCCTGTAAAGTCCAGCGGTTTGTTTCGCGCGCGCGAAGCGAGTTGGTGGCAAGTTGTTGAGTTTGCAGAACGGTACCCGTGTAACTCGAGCCATTGGTCGGATTAAGCAAAACTGCACCGCCCGCTTCGACACCGCTGTTGGCACGACCAGCAAAAAATGCCTCCCAAGAAATTATGACCGCGACATTTTTCTCGGCAACTTGAATGACGGCTGGATCTTTGCCGGCGACGGCGTCATTTGGGATGCGATT
>RFTA01000146.1 GCA_009923685.1 Actinomycetota bacterium | reverse complement strand
CATCATTGGTCTTCATTCGTTTACTTTCAACAGCGTTGCCGATACAGCGGTTTGGCAACGCGAGGTAATGGGCAGTTAGTGAAAACCGACGTAGTAGTCATTGGCGCCGGCGTTATCGGTGGGGCGGTTGCGTTCGAACTTGCCAAAGCTGGTCGCTCAGTAGTAATTGTCGACAAAGGTTCAGCCGCTGGTGCTGGCTCGACCTCGGCGTCATCGGCGATCATTCGATTTAGTTACTCGACGCTTGATGCAGTGTTGATGGCCTGGGAGTCTGCGCCAATGTGGGAGAACTGGGCGAGTTACCTCGGCGTCAACGACCCAGACGGCATGGCAAAATTTATTCGCACTGGCTATCTCGTTTATCGAACCGAAGGTTACAGCGGCGAGACGGTACGCAAAATTTGGGATGAAATCGGTATTCCATATGAGATACTCAGCGCCGAGCAGTTGCGCAAGAAGTTTCCGGCGCTCGATTCGGGCAGTTATTGGCCGCCTAAAAAAATTGACGACCCGGCGTTTGGCGACGACGCGGTTGGTGAATTGTCGGGTCTCTATGATCCGCTCAGTGGTTTTATGGACGACCCGATGCTGGCCGCGCACAACTATATTTTTGCCGCCAAGAGTCACGGTGCAGAGACGCGATTCAAATCTGAAGTCGTGTCGATCGACAACGACGGCAAAAAAATTACCGGCGTGACGCTTGCGAGCGGCGAAAAAATTCAGGCGACAATCGTCATCAATGCAGCCGGTCCGCATGCGAGCAAGATAAATCGAATGGCGGGTGTTGCAGATGAAATGAACATTCGTCATCGTCCGTTGCGCCAAGAGGTTTATGTCGCGCCCGCACCTGACGGTTTCAAACTAGAAGATGACGCGCCAGTTGTCGCCGATCTCGATACAGGCATTTATTTCAGACCGCACCCTGGGGGAACACTCAATCTTGGTGGCACCGAACCTGCATGCGATGACTTGCATTGGATCGAAGATGCCGATGATTGGCGCCAAGAGACGACAGTCGAAATTTGGGAGACGATGATGTTGCGCCTCGCTCGACGCATGCCAAATTTTGGCGTGCCGGTTTCACCTTCGGGTATCGGCGCGCTATATGACGCGACCGACGACTGGGTGCCGATTTATGATCGCTCGAGCTTGGACGGGTTTTTCATGGCATGTGGCACGAGTGGCAACCAGTTTAAAAATGCACCGTTGGCGGCGATTTTTATTCGATTGTTGATTGAGGCCGCCGAAGCTGGCAAAAATCACGACGATGAGCCGATTCGATATGTCGGGCCGCGATCAGGCAAAGAAATAAATATCGGGGCGTTTTCTCGTTTGCGCCAGGCATTGGCGACATCTGGAACGGTGATGGGTTGATTCGCTAATGCGAACCTCGCTGAGCGATTTGCTCGCAACGAAAAAGATCATTCTTGCTGATGGCGCAACTGGCACGAACTATTTTGCACTTGGCTTGACATCAGGTGAGCCGCCTGAGTTTTGGCTTGATACGTATCCCGAACGAGTTGCGGGCCTGCATCAGCGTTTTGTCGAAGCGGGGGCCGACATTATTTTGACAAACACATTCGGATGCAACAGCCATCGATTGAAACTGCACAATGCCCAAGACAGAACCTACGAACTTGCCATGAAAGCCGCCGAAATTGCGCGCGGTGTCGCCGACGCGTGTTCGCGCCCCGTTGTTGTTGCTGGTTCAGTCGGGCCGACCGGCGAACTGTTCGAACCGCTTGGTGCGTTGACACACGATGTCGCAGTTGCGAGTTTCGAAGAGCAAATTCGTGGATTAAAAGACGGCGGTGCAGATGTCGTGTGGATCGAAACGATGTCGGCGATCGAAGAAGTGCAGGCGGCGGCGCAGGCGGCGATAAATGTTTCGATGCCGTATACGGCGACATGCAGTTTTGATACGGCAGGTCGAACGATGATGGGGCTAAAGCCCGATGGCTTGGCCGAAGTTTTTGTTGG
>RFTA01000145.1 GCA_009923685.1 Actinomycetota bacterium | reverse complement strand
ACATGATCAATCGCGGACATTTGCTATGACGCTATCTAATTTCACAGCCAACCTGTGCAATACAGATACGCTAATTGTTGTGGCTACACTTGTGCCTGTGGAAATCGCCTCTCAGGCGACTGATGAGTTGCTTGCAGCATGTCACAGATTGATTCCACAACTTTCATCGTCGGCAAAGCCGATGACAAACGGTGAATTATCCGAAATTGTTAACTCAGAATCTACTTTCATGTTCGTCGCCCGTGTGGATAACCAAATTGTCGGCCTTTTAACTCTCGCAATATTTCGCATTCCGACCGCCGTTCGTGCGTGGATTGAAGATGTCGTGGTTGATACTTCGGCGCGCGGCCATGGTGTCGGCGAGGCGCTGAACATCGCGGCGATCGCCGAAGCCAAGCGTCGTGGTGCAAAAACAGTCGATTTGACATCGCGACCATCGCGCGAGGCTGCAAATCGTCTTTATCAGCGTATTGGTTTTGTTGCGCGCGATACGAATGTTTATCGTTTCGAAGCCTGAAGTCGCATGACTAATTCGAACATTGACGACCAAGGTCGGCCCGAGCCACCAATATCGAGTGACGAAGTTGCAACACTGCTCGGGTTTTTAGATTTTCAACGCGCGACCCTCGAATGGAAGTGTCGCTCATTGAACGCGATCGAATTGCAAAAAAAGATCGCCTCGTCGTCAATGACCCTCGGCGGTTTATTGAAGCACATGGCGTATGTCGAGAACAATTGGTTTTCAGACTGGTTGTTGGGGCGAGAAAAACTCTCGCCGTGGCGTGAAGTTGATTGGTCGCAAGATCGAGATTGGGATTGGAATTCGGCGGCCGACGATTCACCCGCGCGCTTATTTGAACTTTGGCAAAATGCTTGTGCGCTGTCGCGAAGCAATGTTGCGTCGGCGCTGGCAACTGGCGATCTTGGTCAACCTGCGATCCGCAAGTGGGCTGATAACCCGAATACGGCAATTATCAGTGGCTACGGTGTGCGCTTGTGTTTGCGCCATGGTGGCACCGGCGAAAATATTGTCGTGCGTCTGCATACTTCAGATCGCAAGGCACAAACTTTGCAAGCCCCGAATGGCACGACGATTGAGATAATCAATCCAAATGTCGGCGTTAAGTTGCCCGCATTGCGTGAATCACTAGTTGTTACACCGCTAACGAGCGACGCTTCATGGACAGTTGGCCGAGCAGGAATGCGCTATCGCGATTTAATACCCAGCCGATTGGGCGGTGTGTTCATCGCTTCGCATATTCATATACCGAATGGCGGTCCGGTGCCTGACTACGTGCACTATCACCGCATCAAATTTCAAATGATTTATTGCAAAAGTGGTTGGGTTCGTGTTGTTTATGAAGACCAAGGCGAATCGTTCGTTATGAACGCCGGTGACTGTGTTTTGCAACCGCCTGAAATTCGCCACCGCGTGCTCGAGAGTTCTGACAATCTCGAAGTCATCGAGATCGGCGCCCCAGCCGAGCACGAAACATTTGCCGAACACGCAATCACCCTGCCGACATCGACATTGCAACCTGATCGTGATTTTTCAGGGCAACGCTTTGTTCGTCATGTTGCCGAGCAGACGCCATGGCTGCCGTGGCGCTTCGAGGGTTTTGAGGCACGCAACACTGGCATCGACGTCGCAACATCTGGCTACGCCAGCGCGCTCACCGTGCGTGGCACAAAATCGTCAGTCATTCAAGAACGTAAACATCAACACCAGTTGATGTTTATATTTATTCTTTCTGGCTCAGCAACCCTCGAAACTGGCAACGATCGCGAGATTAAACAATTGCAGGCCGGCGCATCGATAACGCTGCCAAGCACGCTCAACTACAAACTCGAAGTCTCGTCTGCCAACGCTGAGCTGTTAGTTGTAGAAGTAAAAAACTAAATTTTTTTAGAATGTGGAGCCCGAGGCGGGAATTGGACCCGCGACCTACGCATTACGAGTGCGTTGCTCTACCACTGAGCT
>RFTA01000144.1 GCA_009923685.1 Actinomycetota bacterium | reverse complement strand
CGTCTCGGCGGTCGCATCGGGGCGGTTCCAATATCCGCGAATCAACATCGGGCCGAAGAACCAGATCTCACCCGCTTCGCCGGTTGGCACAGGCTTCAAGTTTTCGTCGCGCACTTCAACGAGCATCGGCAAAACGGCCCGACCAGTGCTGGTCGGATGAGCCAAATAATCTGAACCAGTGATGCCAGGGCCGAATGCGTTCGTCTCGGTCATGCCATAACCAAGTTGCGGGCTGCCGTTCTTGACTTTGTCGTTGACTTTGCCGACCAGCGAAGTTGGCGATGGCGCACCGCCACCACCAACCGCTCGCAAACTTGTGGTGTCGTATTTGTCGAACGCAGGCGAATTGACGAGATCCCAACTTTGCGTCGGCACGCCGACGAAATTAGTGATCTTCTCGCGCTCGATCATCTCGAGAGCCTTTTCGGCATCCCACTTGTACATGATCGCAAGTTTCAAGCCGGCGATGAAGCAACTCATCATTACTGGCACACAACCAGTGACATGAAACAACGGCACGATCAAAATAAACGATGTCGGTACTTCTGGACCAGTTACGTCTTTGAGTTTTGTGCCCGACATTGTGAGCACTGCATTTCGTGAAGAAAACGCCATCAATGCAGAAATAATCGCACGGTGCGTCGACACTGCACCTTTGGGTCGACCAGTGGTACCCGACGTATAAAGAATCGTCGCGTCATCATCGGGTTTGATTTCAATTGCCGGACACTTGAGCGCAGCCTTCAAGTGTGGCGCCAGCGCATCTTGCCATTTGTCAACACCTGCAGGTAGCGGCTTTTCGGCACGCACAACCAAAACTTTGACGCCGAGTTTTTTGCAACTTGCTGCAGCGATATCGAAGCGTTGTTGATCGCAAATCAAAATTGTCGCGCCAGAGTCTTGCAACGCGAAATCCATTTCGTCTTCGACCCACCACGAGTTCATCGACACTGAGATGGCACCAACCGAAATGATCGCCGCAAACGACATCACCCACTCGGGATAGTTGCGCATCGCAACCGCGACTCGGTCGCCTTTCTTGACGCCATATGTATTCACGAGAAGGTTTGACAGCGCGTCAATTTGATCCATTGCTTGGGCGAATGTGTAGGTTTCGCCCTCGTAAACCAAGAACGTCTTTTCGCCGTGACCACGGGCGCCGGCGAAAACCTGGCCCAAATGCGCGGGGGCATTTTTGAACACTCGCGTCTTAACGCCAAAAACCTCGGCGTCGATAAGTTCAAAGATCTGCCCTGGTGCGGTGACAGCCAAGTTGGCTTCAGTCCATGTCATTGCCATTTACAAAAACCCCACTCTTGTTAATGATTTCTTGGCCGCTTTGGCACTAAGACATTGTGCCACTCGGGCCAGTTCGCCGCCTAACCGCAACGCGTTGCAACTAACTGCGAATTGTGGAGCTGAGGGGAATTGAACCCCTGGCCTGTACATTGCGAACGTACCGCTCTACCAACTGAGCTACAGCCCCGAAAAGAAATTTCTGCACTGTCAGGTCATCACTCTGACGACGAACCCCCAACGAGTGAACGAACTAGGCGGCGCGGTTGCGAAATTGGCGCATATAACGGGTGCTGTCGCGCTGCACGCGAAGTTGCACCAGCCAATAGCAATAACCGATCAAGGCGATGAGGCTCAGCGTGAACGCATAAACCAAAACAATCGAACCGGTCGTGAACGCCAAAAACAGAGAAATTACAGCGGCCGAAGCGAGACCAACGACAGTGTGCTGGCGACGCTGACGAACGAGTTCGCGGGCAAAAAACTCGCCCGAGTTCGGTTGATGCACGCGGGTACCCTGCGGCCTCAAAATCGGGCCAGTCAAGTGCGAAAACTGGCTCGCTTGTCGAGAACGCATTTGGTTTGGCGCCAGTTCGCGCGACATGCCACGCAATTGCGCCTGCGGATGCCGCAGATTCGAGTTTTGCAGGCTCGACAGGTTGCGTCGAAACGCACTCACTGACATGTTCGGCGAGT
>RFTA01000143.1 GCA_009923685.1 Actinomycetota bacterium | reverse complement strand
CAAGTCGCCGAGCTGAACCTCGCTCGACTTGATGCGCTCGCCAAATGCATATTGTTGCGCAGAGCCACGGGGCATTTTGACACCCGCATTCGACCACGCAAACTTGATCAATGCCGAGCAGTCAAGTGCTTTGCCCGGCACATCGGCATTTGTCTTATATGGCACACCTAGCTGCGTCAATGCTGCGAACAAGGCTTTTTGTCGCGCGAGATCAGATTGAAGCCACGCAAGTTCTAGATCTTTGTTGCTGATTTCAAGATGTTCGGAAACGATCAATGCGATGCTTTTTATCCATCGAGAGGCGACATCGCGTTGTTCGATGGCGCTGATTTCATCGGCTGAGTCAAGTGCCTCAACAGCGAGTTGCGCCTGCATCGCAACCCATGCCGATTCAATCGCGGGCATCGGTTTGGCTTCTGCTGTCTGAACGCTGAACGGGCCAAAATTTTGCGAAGTGGGCAAAAAACCAAACGAAAGTACTAGGACCAAAATTGCGAAGTGCACAACTGCACGACCGAAATAAAGTCTGAAATTTGGGTAATACGAAACTTGAGCTGACATGTTTAGTTGTCCTTTCGGACCCGCCATATTTGGCAGGCATTCGACTGTTTTAAGGTCTCCGCCACAGAGAACCCCAGTTGGTGCCTTACTTGATACTTGCGATTACCTTACGCAAGCCGTGTAACAGGGTAACTGGATCGTGCCAGTTTCAGCGAGACATTAGACACATATAACCACTATGCATCGTGCATAAATAACTAAACTTATAGCACATGACAAATTCACTTAGATCTCTCTCTGCCAAAAGTGCGAAACAACAAAAAATAGTTGCGACCGAATTGCGTAAGCAAAGAATAAAAGCAGAGTTAAGTCAAGACGAATTGGCCCAACGCGCGGGCATCGACCGCAAAACGATCAATCGCATCGAAAACGAACACTTTTCTCCGACACTAGACACGATTACGCGGCTTTGCGTAGTGCTCAAGATCACTCCAAGTACTCTCTTTGGTAGTGGTCGCAGCTCAAAAAAATAAAGCTACAGCAACTGCTGTTTTGCTTAGCGCCGGTAGCGGCACGCGATTCTCGGGTTCACGTCACAAACTTTTGATACAAATCTCGGGCAAAAGTGTTTTTGCGTGGTCGTTGCAGAACTTGCTCGAAGCCGAGTTTCAACAAATTATCGTCGTCACTGGCGCCGTCGACTTGAGTGATGAAATCAACAAAGCAACCGCCAATTGTTCGAACCATCAGACAGATCTCTGCGTTGTAGAAAATAAAGATTGGCACGATGGCATGGCCAGCAGTCTGCAGTGTGGTCTGGCCGAGGCACAACGACTTGGCGCAAACAGCGTGGTCGTGGGTCTGGCCGATCAACCCGCAGTAAAGCCAGCATCTTGGCGCCGTGTTGCCAACTCACAATCACCCATTGCCGTTGCGACATATAACGGGGTGCGCGGCAACCCCGTGCGGTTGCATGCCGAACTTTGGCCGCTTTTGCCGACAACGGGCGACGAGGGTGCACGAAGTCTTTTCAAATCACACAAAGACCTGCTCGAAGAAGTTGCCTGCGATGGCTCTGCCAAAGATCTCGACACGACGAACGATATTGATGGCCTATCGAAGTTGCTGAGCAAATGACCAACGCCTCGGCACAAGACATCGCTCGTGTCACCGAATTGATCGGTCGCAAACCTCAAGGCGAATTCGAGGTCGTGGTGCGCGACAAAACCGGCGACCCGGTGGTTGTCAAAAACGCGCCACTGTTGTTCGACGGCACGCCGATGCCAACACGATTTTGGTTGGTTGGCAAAAAAGAACACATGGCGATTAGTCGCCTCGAGTCTGAGGGCTATATCGACATCGCCGAGAGCGAAATTGACCCAGAAGAACTTCGATTGACACACGAGCGATACGCCAAAGAACGCGACAGCGCAATACCGAGCGAACACGTTGGTCCACGACCGCATGGTGGTGTCGCTGGCACCCGAGTTGGGGTCAAATGCCTGCACGCCCAC
>RFTA01000142.1 GCA_009923685.1 Actinomycetota bacterium | reverse complement strand
CGCCGATCAGATATGAGCGGTGTCGGCGTCTTGTCGCGTGAGACTCGCAAGCGCGACCGCGACGCGAAAAAATCTTCGCGAAATGCTCGACGAGACGTTGAAGCTGAAGCTGTTGCTGCTCGAAGCACTGCAGTTGCTGTGATGCCACCCGCTGAAATCGAACCATGGGTTGCGCCAGACCCCGAAATGATCGGCGAATCTCGTAGGGCTTTTTTGAATCGCGCCACTGGCACATTGCTGAGCGCAAGTCTTGGTGGTTTTGCCGCCGCGTTGATCGCATTTCTTTGGAAGGGCGCCGATGGCGGTTTTGGTTCAAAGATCAACGCCGGAAAATTAGAAGATGTCATCGGTCAGATTCGTGCCAACAAAGGTTTCTTGTATCTTCCAGAGGCCCGTTCATGGGTCACCGAATATCCAAAAGAAGCAATTTCAAAAGCCGATGCAATTTACCGAGGTCAAGGCCCCGTGTTTGCCGGTATGTCAGAGGGCATCGTTGCTTTGTATCAGAAATGTCCGCACCTTGGCTGTCGAGTACCCGAGTGCAAAACTTCGCAGTGGTTCGAGTGCCCTTGTCACGGGTCTCAATACAACCGCGTTGGTGAAAAAAAAGGTGGGCCGGCACCTCGTGGAATGGATCGGTTCGGTGTCTCGGTAAATAACGGAATGGTCGTAATCGATACGGGCACGGTCTTTGGTGGACCACCAATTGGCGTCAATACAACTGGTCAAGAAGCAGAAGGTCCGCACTGTGTCGGTGGAACTGGTGGTCACTAAATGAGTGGTGCAGCGATGATCGCCGACACAACGACAACTATCGCTTGGGTAATTCTGCTCATCTCGGTTTTGGGTTGGATCATCTATGGTCTCGGCAATTTGCGATCGTCAAAGCGTGAGATTGGTGCAGAAATCAAACTTGCAGCCAACCGCAAGCCGTATTACGACGATGAGCGACTCGAAGGCGAAAAAATTCAGCGCACTCAGTTGATTGGTTTGGCTTGTCTTGCCGTCACGACAATTGCTTTGCCGCTTTATTGGATTCTTGAACCAGGTCGCATGGTCGGTGCAGAAAAAGAGTTTCAACATCAGTTCGAAGATTGGGGCACTGGTCTATTTGCGACGACAGCCGATGGTGGCTACAACTGCGCAGGTTGTCACGGTGGCATGAAGGGCGGCGGCGGCGTGGCTTCGTATGCAATCTCAGACCCCAAAACAGGTCAGGTCAAGCAGGTCAACTGGAAGGCACCGGCGATCAACACTGTTTTCTATCGCTATAGCGAAGAAGAAGTTCGATTCATCCTTGAATACGGTCGTCCATTTTCACCGATGTCGGCGTGGGGTCTTGTTGGTGGTGGTCCGATGAACGAACAACAAATTCAAACCGTCATCGAATATGTCAAGAGCATCGAGATTCCGCGAGATGAAAACGGCAGATTGCCAGTTGAAAAACAAGAAGAAATTCAAGCAGAAGCCGAACGCTTGGTGAAGGCAGGCACGTATTCGACTATTGGTGAAGCGCTTTTCAATTTAGATTTAGGCAGCGGCAACTATTCTTGCGCTCGTTGCCACACCAAAGGCTGGTCATATGGTGAGCCTGAAATTACTGGTGGTGGCGCGTTTGGTCCAAACCTCACCGGCGGTTCGACGGTGCGGCAATTTCCACAGCGCGATGCGATGATTGAATTCATCAAAGGTGGCAGTGAGTTCGGCAAGAAATATGGCGAGCAAGGTCAAGGTTCAGGTCGTATGCCGGCCTTTGGTTTGATGCTCAGCGACGATCAAATTGGTGCGATCATCGACTATGTGAGAGGTCTATAAAAGTGTTGTCGCTTCTCGCAGTCAACTTTGAACCGCAACTTCGTGGCATCATCATCGTCGCCATCGCCGTGGGCGTCTTGATCGGCGGCACCTACTTGGTGGTTGGCACAAACTTGGGTGCGCGACTTGGGTTTCTCGTCGTATTGGCCGGCCTTTTCGGTTGGATGGCGATCATGGGATCAATTTGGTGGACATACGGAATA
>RFTA01000141.1 GCA_009923685.1 Actinomycetota bacterium | reverse complement strand
TGACGAACCTTTCATTTTTGCGAGTGTTGCTCTATCAGCCGATCACCGAAAAGGCGACGCCATGATTCGATTTTTGACGATCATGTCGAGTCGCTGGACACGACTGGTCTTGGTAATGCTGATTGTTCTCTCGTTGCAAACAACATTGTTCACCGAGTTACGACCATTCGGAGTTGCGGCACAGGTGGTGTTGCTCTTTGTCATCGTGTCGGGCTCGATCAACGGCGTAGCAATCGGCTCGATCACCGGGCTGATTGCAGGTTTGATGTATGACTTCATTTTGCCGACTCCCGTCGGTCTCGCTTCACTCGCTATGGGTCTCGCTGGTGCAACTGCAGGACTATTGCTTTATTTTTTTCATGAACCAACTTGGTGGATGCGACTTATCACTGTTGCAATAGTTTCTATTCTCGGAGAAATTTATTTTCCGTTGGCGCAGGCAATAGTTGGTTTTGACGGTTGGCTGCAACCGAGAATAATCAAAGTTGCGTTTGTGGTTGCCGCTTGCAACTTGATTCTCGCGCCATTGGCAATAGTTGCTTGTCGTTGGACATTGGCCGAACGAAAGTTGTCAATTTAGATGTCGATGCAAAAACCCGAGAGTGTGCCAAAACGATTGGTCGCTCTTGGTGTGGTGGCGCTCGTGTTATTCGGCGCACTGTCGACCCGAATGTGGTTTTTGCAGGCGGTTGGCTCGCGAGACGTTGAAGAAGTGATCGTAAAAGTTCGTACTCGAACGATAAAACTTCTACCAGAACGAGGTCGAATCTTCGACTCTGCAGGTCGTGTGATGGCCGACAACAAACGAACCCTCGTCGTGACTATTGATCGTGATGTCGTGCGAAAACCAGCCGAGCGACTTGCTTTGGCCCAACGACTCTCTGGTCCGTTAAGTGTGCCGATCGAAACTTTGCTGGTGCGAATGCAAGATGAGCGATATGGTCCGTTTGAGTCGATTCCGTTGCGCGAAGACGTGTCTGAAGAGACCGCTCTTTTCTTGATGGAGCGCGTCGAAGACTACCCAGGCATTTTCGTACGTGAAGAGTGGCGAAGAAATTATCCATATGGCGCAATCGGCGGACATGTTCTCGGTTATCTTGGCGCGATTCTGAAAGGTAATTTGGCCTACTACAAATCGATTGGCTACGACCCGAATGAACGAGTTGGTCAATACGGTGTTGAAGAGACATATGAAACGGCTCTACGTGGCACGCCTGGTTATGTGCGCTATGAGGTCGACGCAGTAGGCAACATTCTGCGTCTGATTGAGCGTGTCGAACCAATTGCGGGCAACGATCTGCAGTTGTCGATCGATTTGAAAGTGCAGCAATTCGCCGAACAGGCGCTTGAAACTCAGTTGCTCGTGCGACGGCGTGTTGAAGCGGGCCAGATCAAGTTGCCCGACGGCACACTTGACCCGCAATACGCAGAGATCAACTATTACAAAGCACCCGCAGGCTCGGTGGTCGTGATGAACCACAATTCGGGTCGTGTCGTAGCGATGGCAAGTTATCCGCGCTTCGATGTGCGATGGTTCGGTGGAGGATTGCCGAAAGACAAGTTTTCTCAATTGTTTCCGCAAACCGATGACCCTGACTTGTCAATTTTGGTGAACCGCGCGATTTCGGGTCGCTATAACGTTGGCTCGTCTTTTAAGCCGTTGGTCGCATATGCCGCTCTGAACACCGGTCAATTGCCCGGTGGCTCTAAATATACGTTCGACGATCGAGGTACTTACAAACTTCAAAGCATCCCTGATGACAGATGTCAACAGGGTGTCAAGTGTGTCTTCAGAAATTCAATCTGTCGTGCGACTGGTGCTCCGTGTCGTTATGGAGAAGTCGGTGTCGAGTCTGCTCTTGCGGTTTCTAGCGACACGTTTTTTTACAAAATCGGCGAGCAAATTTTGACCGAGCGCGGATATGCGCCAGTTCTTGAAAATGAGGTGCGATCATTCGGTCTTGGCTCGCCGACCAACATTGACTTGCCATACGAGTATGCGGGCACGATACCGAGCAAAGAACTTAA
>RFTA01000015.1 GCA_009923685.1 Actinomycetota bacterium | reverse complement strand
GTGCCGAATCTGCAGACATATATAAGGAAGCAGGTCGCCATGATGCCGAAGCCGCCGAGCGGGCAGAACGTGGGGTTCTAGAGCGATATTTGCCGGCTCAGATGAGCGATGCAGAGCTTGAAAAGATCATTGAATCAGCAATTGCCGAGTCGGCAAATCAGGGGCTGACTGGGCCAAAGGCGATGGGTGCGGTAGTTAAAGCAGTGCGGGCGAAAGCAGGCGCGGGAGCCGATGGCGCAAAAATAGCCAATTTGGTTAAAGCCAAATTGGCGTAGATCTGCCAAGTTTTCACAAATAGTTACCTTTGACACAGTGATGTGTGCAAGGTAGCGTGGCGACAAGGCCCAATGCCTATTTCCGAAGGGGGAAATAACTAATGAAGAAGTTATTCACAGGAGGTCGCCGCAAGGTCGCTGCCGTAATGGCAATCGCGCTTGTTGCGTCGCTCAGTCAAGTAACAACCAGCGGTGCCTCGGGTGCCAGCACACCGAAGCGTGGCGGAAATATCACAGTAGGTATTTTCGACTCGTTCCCAGGTTTCTGTATGGCAGACAACTTGGCTAACTCGGCATTGATGGGCGCTCGCACAATCTATGAAACTTGGGTAGAGCAACGCGCCGATGGCAAGATCGTGCCCTACGTGCTCAAGTCATTCGAGCACAGCGCCGACTACAAAACTTGGAACCTCGTTGTTCGTGACGGTATCAAGTTTCATGACGGCACACCTGTCGACGGCACTGCACTTCTTTTGAACTTGCAGGCTTCACGCGGTGCGTTGTATCTCAACGGTTTGATTGGCAAAACTCCAAAGTCGCCATCATCTGGCACTGGTGCAGGTTTCTCGGCGAACATTGCTGACGTAATTCAGACTGGTGCAATGTCGGTAACCGTCAAGCTTTATAACGCTGAGGCCAACTATCCAGATTCGCTCTACGCATCGGGTCGAAACTTTGTACGTTCAGTCGGTCAAATCACAGGCGCTACATGTTCGACAGTTCCGGTTGGTACTGGTGCGTTCAAATATGTTTCGCACAAGTTGACTGAACTTGTAGTAGCCAAGAACGAAAACTATTGGCGCAAAGACGCCAAGGGTGGCGCTTTGCCATACCTTGACGGCATCACGTTCACGTTCTTGCCAGACGCGCAACCACGTGTTAGCGGCGTGAAGAGCGGTTCGCTTGCGGCGACGATGTTCTCGTCGGCATCAGAAGCCAAGCAAATTCTTGCCCTGCAAAAAGACAAGAAAGTGACAACTATTAGTTCACCGCTTGATTACTATCCAACAATTTGGTTGAACCACAAGGTCGCACCATTTAGCAGCAAGAACGCACGTCTTGCGTTCTCGCACTCGCTAGACCGCGCAAAGTGGTTGAAAGTTCGTCAAAAAGGTTTGGGCACAGTTCCAGATTCGATCGTCGGACCGAACAACATCATGTACAACAAGAAGGGCTATGCGGGCTATGACCTGAAGAAGGCCAAAGAATATGTAGCCGCATACACAGCAGAGACTGGCAAGGCACTTGAATTCAGCCTTCCTTACGTCAGTGCGTCAGCAGACTCGACCGCAAACGCGCAGTTGATGAAAGAAATGGCTGAAGCGGCTGGTATGAAGGTCAACCTGTTGTCGCAAACAACGGCAGAGGCCATTCAAAAGGCATTCCCGATGCAATACCAGATGTTGCCGTTGTTGTTGATGGAAGGTACGGGAACTGCGTTCATCGTTCCGTTCATCGTGAGCGACACATCGGGTGGCAACCCAACGCACTTCTTGCGTGGCGCAGCCAAACTTTCACCAGCTTTGGCCGGTCTGCAGATTTTCTACAGCATCTTGAACATTTCATCATTCAAAGATGAAGTGAGCGAGAACTTGTTGTTTGCAGCGCGGGCCGAGCCGAATGCGGCAAAGGCCAAGAAGTTGTATCAGCAAGCGACTGAACAGTTGCAAAAAGAAGCACACGTAGCAAACATCTCGTTCTTGCAATACACGTTGAGCTACAACAAGCTCGGCGGTGTTGGTGAATTGGGTCTTGCAGCGGGTGGTCCTCGTCGTTTGATCACAAACTTCGGCATCGACTGGACAGGCGTTTGGTCGACTAAGTAATTCGTAGTTAATACAAAAGGGCGATAGTGCGAGAGCACTATCGCCCTTTTTGTTTAGTTGCCGATTTGCCGTGTTCTCGTCTAATCTGCAATGAGCGATAGCCAGAAACGTTTAAGAAATTTCGAGGGGAATCGGTGTCGAAAATAGGTTTTTGGTTGCAGAGAATCGCACAACTTCTGATTGTGCTTTTACTTGTGACCTTCGGCGTGTCGTTGTTGTTGCGACTGATACCGGTTGACCTTGCGACCATTCTGTTGCCGGTCGGCACCGAAGAAGAACGTGACATCTTGCGAAACGAACTCGGCTTCGACAAAGGCCCAATCGGCTACTACCTGCAATGGCTGGGCAATTTTGTGCAAGGCGACTTTGGCAAGATCTACTTTTCAGGCGGCACCGAAGAAGTCTCAGATCACTTGAAGAACGCGATGCCACGATCGTTGCTTTTGATGGTTTATACACAAGTACTTGCTCTCGCTATTGCGATACCACTCGGGGTGTTGTCGGCATATCGCGCCGGTCGTCGGGCCGACAAAATTATCAGCAATACACTTTTTGCTTTGTCGTCGATACCCAATTTCGCAATCGCACTCTTGTTGGTGATTTTTATCGGCGTAAAGTTCGCATGGTTGCCCACTCTGGGTTATGCACCAATTTCAGACGGTGTATGGGAACATTTCAAGCACATGATCATGCCTGTTATCAGTTTGAGTCTTGGATTAATTGCGACCTATACGCGATTGTTGCGAGCCGACATGATTGCCGCCTTGCGCGAAGACTATGTGACGATGGCTGCATCAAAAGGCCTGAGTGACCGCCGAATTTTGTGGCGACACGTTTTTCGTCCGTCGAGCATGACGCTCTTGACATCGGCCGCGTTGAGCATGGGTGGTTTGATCGGTGGGGCTATTGTCATCGAAAGTATTTTCGCGACATACGGCGTGGGCTTTGAGGTGTTTGCGGCAATTGCCGGTCGACAATATGTCGCGCTGCAGTCAACTGTTGCCGTTATCGCTTTGTTCTATGTGTTCTTTAATCTTGTCGTCGACATAAGTTCTGGATTTGTTGACCCGCGGACGCGAGATCGGAGGGTAAATGCCTAAGTTCACTAAGCCGACATGGTTCGCAATTGGTTGGTTGGGCCTGATGCTGTTTTTTTCGTTGTTCGGTTGGTTGTTGCCGTTCAAGCCGTGGAACTTTGTTTTTGAAGATGATCTAGAAGTTGGCTTATTCTCAAGTGGTCACTTGTTGGGCACCGACAGCAACGGCTATGACTTGTTGTCGTCGGCCGTTGCGGGCACTCGGATGTCGATTTTTATCGCAATCGCCGCTGTTGGTCTCGGTGGTTTTATTGGCAGCGTTCTCGGAATCTTGGCTGCATATCTGCGCGGCAAGATCGACACAGTGATGGTGACGATTTTTAATGTCGGTCTTTCTGTGCCGAACCTGGTTTTGGCGCTCGCACTCGTATCGGTTTTGGCGACGAATGTCGATATCAATCAGGCGGTGCCGACTTGGCGTCGGGTGATGGTGTTGATCATGTCATTGACGATCGTGTTGATACCGATTTTGGGTCGTATTGCGCGTGGCGCGACGCTGTCGTGGTCGGGGCGCGAATTTGTCACCGCTGCTCGCAGTATGGGCATGAAAGACTCGAAAATTATTTTGAAACACATCGTGCCAAATGTTTTACCAGCGCTGATTGCCGTTGCGTTCTTGGCAGTTGGCGTCGTCATTATTGCCGAGGCGTCGTTGTCAATTTTGGGCGTAGGCATACCCGACGGCGCGAGTTGGGGTGGCATGATCGCACGAGGTCGTAACGATCTTGAATATGCACCGCACGTTTTGTATGTGCCGATCGTGTTTCTGGCTTTGACGGTTATTTCGACGAATCACCTTGGCGATGTGGTGCGCGCAAAACTAGACAGCCGCGAGGCCAAAGTATGAGTTCGTTGCTCAGCATCAAACAAATGTCGATTAATTTCGACACACCACGTGGTTCGCTTGAGGCCGTGCGTGGTGTAGATATCGAGATACCCGCCGGCATGAGTGTCGGTGTCGTGGGTGAATCAGGAAGCGGCAAAACCGTGATGTGTCGCGCCGCGATGGGTTTGTTGCAGGGCAGCAACGTAAAGCGCTCGGGCACCGTTGTCTTCGACGGGCACGAGTTGACTGCCATGAGCAAAGAAGAAGTTCGCAATCTTTTCGGTTCAGGCATGGCGATGATCTTTCAAGATCCAATGACGGCTTTGAACCCGGTGAGGCGAATCGGCTCACAATTGTCAGAGGGTCTGCGCGTGCGACTCGGCATGAGCAAAGCCGACGCTCTGGCTCGAAGCAAAGAGTTGCTCGAGTTGGTTCGCATACCAAACGCCGCGGCCGTTTTGAAGTCGTTTCCTTATCAGTTGTCTGGTGGCATGCGTCAACGCGTGATGATTGCCATCGCGATCGCATGTAATCCGAAACTTTTGTTCGCTGACGAGCCGACTACGGCACTTGATGTGACGGTGCAGGCGCAAATTTTGCAACTATTGCGTGAATTGCGTGAAGACTTGAAGATGTCGATGGTTTTGGTGACACACGATTTGGGTGTCGTCGCAGGCAACACCGACTATGTTGCGGTGATGTATGCCGGAGAAGTTGTCGAGTATGCGCCGACGACGAAATTGTTTGCCGATATGCGCATGCCGTATACCGAGGCGTTGCTCGAGTCGATCCCAAAGATTGACCATAAGTCGGGAACTCGGTTATCGATGATCGCAGGTCGGTTACCCGACCCGACTGATCGCGGTGCAGGTTGCAGTTTTGCGCCACGGTGCAAATATGCCCAAGAGAAGTGCCACAAAGAGCACCCAGAGTTAAAGCAAGATCCGGATGGACATCAATATCGATGCTGGTTTCCGATTGGCGAGGCAAAGTAATGGCCGGTTCGGGTACAGCCCATATGCGCAACACCGTTGACGCGGTGTTGACAGTTCGTGATTTGACTGTCGAATTTCGTGTCGCCAAAGACAAGATTGTCAAGGCGGTTTCGGGTTTAAGTTTCGATGTAATCAAGGGCGAAACCTTGGCGATTGTCGGCGAGTCTGGTTGCGGCAAGACAACCTTGGCACGCGCAGTCTTGCAATTGCCACCACCGAATTCGGGCGAAGTGGTTTTTGACGGCACTGACCTGACCTTGTTGCCGAAAGAAAATTTGCGCTCGGCGCGAACATCGATGCAGATGATCTTTCAAGATCCGATTTCGTCGCTAGACCCGCGAATGACGGTGCACCAGTTGATCGACGAGCCGCTTGAAATTTGGGATCGCGGCAACCGCGCCGAACGCGACGAGCGCATCAATAACTTGCTGAACAACGTTGGTCTTGAGCCTGAACTCGTTTTGAATCGTCGGTCATACGAGTTTTCGGGCGGGCAGTGCCAACGCATCAGCATCGCGCGCGCACTCGCGCTCGATCCACGAATGTTGATTTGTGACGAACCGGTGAGTGCGCTCGATGTGAGCATTCAGGCACAAATCTTGAATTTGCTGCAAGACATGAAAGATCGCTTCGGTTTGACGATGGTGTTTATCTCGCACGACTTGGCAGTGGTCAAGGCCGTGAGCAATCGCGTGATGGTGATGTATCTCGGCAAGATTTGCGAAGTTGCACCACCAGAAGTGTTATATGCCAAGCCGGCGCACCATTACACGAAGGCATTACTAAATTCGGTGCCGATTGCCGACCCAACGCGACAAAGAAAAACCGAATTGTTGCAGGGTGAGCCGCCATCGCCGATGAACCCACCATCGGGTTGTCGTTTCAGAACTCGTTGTGCTGCGGCGTCGGCGCTTTGTGCCGAGCAAGAACCGCAATTGCGCGAAGTTTCACCCGGACAATTTGTGGCTTGTCACCATCCAGTTGCTTAAATTTTGGTGACCAGCAACTCGAGTTTCGGTAACTAATGGCAAACCGAGTAAAAGTCTTGTTGGATTGTGATCCGGGGCACGACGATGCTTTCGCGATAATCGTCGCGTCGAAGTTTGCAGAGATTTTGGGTGTGACGACCGTGGCTGGGAACGCACCGCTTGATCTAACAACAAAAAACGCCCTAGTCATCCTTGATTTGTGTGGTGCATCTGCGGTGCAATTGCATTCGGGTGCTGGGCGACCGTTGGTGGCCGAGCCGATTCATGCGGCATATATTCACGGCGAAAGCGGAATGGACGGCGCAAACTTTGCGGCGCCGTCTCGAGATAGAGACGGCATTGATGCGGTGCACTTCATTATTGATACTGTGCGGGCGAACCCCGGTGTGTGGTTGGTGCCGACTGGGCCGCTGACGAACATTGCGTTGGCGTTGCGGGTTGCGCCAGATCTCGTCGAAAATATTTCTGGCATTTCGTTGATGGGTGGCGGCAGGTTCGGCAATCGCACGGCGACGGCTGAATTTAATATTTGGTGCGACCCCGAGGCAGCCGCAGCGGTTTTTGACTCGGGTGCAAAAATTGTTATGAGCGGCTTGCACTTGACGCACCAAATAATGGCGACACCTGAGCGAATCGAGATGGTGCGAAATGCTCACAATGTTGTTGGCCCGAAGTTGGCGGGGCTGCTTGAATTTTTTAGCAAGATGTATAAGTCGTTGCACGACGATTTCGAAGGCGCGCCGCTGCACGATGTTTGCGCCGTTTTGGCGTTGACACATCCGCAATTTTTTGGTTCGAGCGAGCGACATGTTGCGGTTGAAATTGACGGGGCGATTACGCGGGGAATGACGGTGATCGACGATCGCCATGTGGTCTCGCGCGCCAAGGCGAACACGACCGTTCTTGAAACTATTGATTCTGATGCGGCATTTGGCGTGATCGTCGACGCCATTCGCGCCTGCCCCGAACGCTAATTTGCCAGTTGGCGTTTTAAGTAGGCTCGGCATGCAGATGAAGTCGGAGCGAACATTCTGGTTGTCAGCAGCGGTCGCTTACATGGTCGCATGGGGTTGGTCGTTTCTTTTTGCGAACGCCTATTTTTGGGATGACTGGGCGAGTTTTTATGGCAAGACCGCCAACGAGGCTTTTGAGCTGGGGTATTACGACGAGAAACATTTTTTGAATCCGGTAGTCAATTCATTTTTCTTGAATTTTGGAATTTGGGCGTTTCGGTTGGCAATTTTCTTGTTGATGTTTGGCGCCGGCGTGTTTGCGTACAAGATTATTCTGCGTTCAAATTTATTCTCAGCCACGCAATGCAGACTTTTTGCGCTTGTCTTCTTGTTGCTTCCGGTGAATCATGCACGTTTCAGCATTCAAACTTTTGAGTATTCGTTCGCTTACTTCTTCTTCTTTTTTGGTTGGTATTTGGTTTTGCTGCGCAAACCTGTTTGGCGTATTTTTGCGCTGTTGTCTTTTTTGATTGCGATTGGAACGCCGTCACTTTTGACGTTCATGATTCTTCCGCTGGTGAACCTGTTTTATTTGGACAAGCCACGAGGAAAAAATCAAGTCACAAAATGGGTGCTTAAAAATCTTGACATCTTTGTGCTCGTGTTCGTTTTCGCCCTGTTTTTTCGAACGAGTCAAGGAGACGTCGAAAAGTATGGCGCCAGTAGTTATGGCTTGGTCTATTCGATATCGCTCGGATTTGGATTCGCAGTTTTTGTGTTTTTTGATTTGAGACGTCGTAAGGCGAATGCGCAGCCGATGCGCAGTCAAATTTTGATCTATTCGTCAATTGCTTTGGTCTGGCTTGGCACGGTGCCTTATTGGATTGTCGGCTACGACCCGGCGCGCGGATTGCCTGATGTATTTCAATTGCATGCTGGCGCCAGAATTCAGGCTGGTGAGTTTTTCACACTTTCGATGTCGATTTTGAAATTGGTCGGCGGCATCGTGGGCGGTTTGGCGATTCTTTTCGTTATCAAGAAAAAAAGCCGACATAGCGGTTTGATTATTCCAAACATTTTTTTCGTTTTGTATCTGTTGAATAATTATTTTGTTGGTCCACTCGAATGGGACTCTCGGTTGCAATTGCTGTGGCCACTGGGTTTGGCGTTATTGGCTGTTGCGTTGATCGATTTCGTGCCGATTGGAATGCGGCAGAAGAATGCGAACTTGTTGGTCGTTGTTTTTACGGCGGCAACAGCGTTGATAAGCGCCGAATACTATGTCGACTCTTTGAAGCAAGAAGCAATTATCGAACAGGTCAGGCAAAACGTGCAAGGCCTTGACGGGCGAACGGTTTTGGTGAGTGAATTCAAAAATAAATTGAACGCGCGTGATCGCACATATCGGGTCGGCGAGTGGAGCGGAATTGTCAACAAGGCGCTTGTCGGCGATGACAATGTGGTCAAGACATTTATCGCCCTTAAAGATGATCAGTCGTGCCCGGTCTCTTACGCTGGCGTTGCGCTGTATCCACGGGTTAAATCGTCGTTTGTTGAAGCGTTGGTAAGTCGCAAAGTTGATATTGAATTGGGTCGAATTGATTTGCCCGTGGTCGCAGCTGGCCCCGTCATTCGCGCCTGCCCCGAACGCTGAAATAGTGATTCTGGCAGAGGCGGCGAAATCGGCGCGATTTGCGGGGCAATCTCGGCAACAATGAAGATGCCCAGGTTGCCGGGCCAGGGTTCATTAATTTAACTTTTCAAAACGATTTTTTGGCGCGCGAACTTTTGTCGTCGAGCGTGAGCGAAAAACTGGGTGTGCGCAGCGCGGCAAAGTCGCGAAAAATTGTGATCGACTATTCGGCGCCAAACGTGGCCAAAGAAATGCATGTCGGACATTTACGTTCGACGATCATCGGTGACGCGCTCGTGCGAATGTTGCAGTTCGTCGGCAACACGGTCGTGCGAGAAAACCATGTCGGCGATTGGGGAACACCTTTTGGCATGTTGATCGAGCATTTGGTCGACATGGGTGAGACCCATGCCGCAAGCGAACTTTCGGTGGGTGATCTTGATTCGTTTTATCGCAGTGCGCGAAAGAAGTTCGACGACTCAGAAGCATTTCAAGCGCGGGCTAGGGCACGCGTCGTGCTGCTGCAAGGCGGTGACGCCGAAACGATGCGACTTTGGAAACTTCTCGTCGCCGAGAGCACGAGATATTTTCAGACGATCTATCGCACGCTCGGTGTGTTGCTCGAAGACACCGACATCATGGGCGAAAGTGCCTACAACAAGCTGTTGCCACAAGTCGTCGAGCGACTTGGCAAGTTGAAGATGTTGACAACAAGCGATGGGGCAGAGGTTGTATTTGTCGATGGGTTCGTGAATCGCGAGAATCAACCGTTGCCGCTGATTATCCGCAAGACCGATGGCGGATACAACTATGCGACGAGTGATTTGGCGTGCGTAATCGACCGAGTCGAAAGATTGAACGCCGAGTCGATGATTTATGTCGTTGGTGCACCACAGGCGCAACACCTGCAGATGATCGCCGCGATTTCGAAGAAAGCAGGCTGGCTGAATGATGCGCATGAGATGGTGCATGTTTCGTTCGGCAATGTTTTGGGC
>RFTA01000140.1 GCA_009923685.1 Actinomycetota bacterium | reverse complement strand
GTGTCGCATCGCCAACTGCACAAGCGCGTCGTTGCGAGTCGAATCGAGCGGGTCGCCATGGTCGCAAAGCTCGACCAAAACTCGATTACGACCGAATTCGCTGGCTAGTTTTTGCAACTGTCGCGATGCAACTTGTGGGCCGTGTCGTTCAAGAGATTGATTGACAATGCCAGTGCTCGCGCCAGTGAGCACCCAGCAACTATCGGCTAGGTCTTCGGCGATTTTGGCTATCTCAAAAACTGGTGCCGATTTAGAACCCGCCAATTGGCCGAGCGTTATCGTGCGAGAGAGTCGCGAATAACCAGATGGCCCGTCGGCAACCAAAACAATTTGTGCATCGCCATCACGACTGTCGTGACTAGAACATGTGAGTTCGGCACCAAACAAAGTTGGCAAACCAAAAGTGCGAGCCGCCTGGGCAAACTTGACGACACCATAAAGACCGTTTCGGTCTGTGAGCGCGAGCGCCGTCAGTTGATTGTGCACTGCTACCTCGACGAGCTGTTCAGGGTGTGAAGCCCCATATAAAAACGAAAAATTCGACCGACAATGCAATTCGGCGTAGTCACCCATTTGGCTAAGCGTAGCGAACATATGTTCGCTTACAATATAGAAAGTTGTTCTAAGCCTTGCCCTGCAACGAGTCGGTGACAATCTGGCGGGCGATACGAATTGCACCGCGAGCCCCGTCTTCAGAAAGCCGCAATGCATCCGCAAAACTGAACCACTTAACTTGCTGGCTCTCGCCCGCAGCCGGGGCAAACGTTTTGTTCGATGCCCACAACAAAAATCGCAAATCAAGATGCGTGTGGCCGCGTGGACCAGGGTGTACATCAAGGTGGATAAATCTCGGAGAATTTTTTTCAGCACCAAAATGTTGCAGATCAAGACCCGTTTCTTCTCGTGCCTCGCGCAGTGCAGCATCGTGAACCGTCTCGCCTGCATCAATGTGCCCGCCGGGTTGCAGCCACATGTTTAGTCGTTTGTGCAAATGCAAGACGACACCAGGTTCACCAACCACGATCGCCGATGCAGTGACGTGCGTTGGGTCGCTGTGTTCATCAAACGGGGCATCGAGACCCGGGGCAAGTACACAAAAAGTTTTTATTGATTCGCGTTCGCGATCATCGACCGGTTCGTGTGTTGCAAGTTGCAGACAAAAGTCTTTGACGAATTCGAGACCAGAATCAGAATTCACCTACTGCACGATACTTGCTTGCCTGACTGGCTAAATAACGAACTAGCCGTAGATTGCCGCGATGCTCCACTCGCCGTGTTCAAGAGTGACCAATAGCGCTTGCACTTGTTGCGAGCCATCTGGTGAAGATTTTTCGACGACGACTTGTAGCCGAACCAGACGTCGACTGCGGGCTGTGTCCCACCACTTTTCTTCGATTGGCCACGGGCCGGCCCAAGAAACAATTTTGTGGCTCTGCTGATTAATTATCAATTGCGTTGGCTCGGCGCTTAATTGATGGCGCGCGCTGACACGCACCAAGTTTGTGTTTTCGTCGACGACTTGCACCAACAGCGGTTCAGAATAAACCACGCTCGGCGACGGGGTCGGCAACGAACCCCGCCACTTCGGCTTTTTGGTCGATGCGTTTGATTCGTTTTGTGTGGGTCGAAAGTTCGCGGCAGAAACAAGTTGAAAATCATCTTGCAGATCTCGACCACCCTGTCGCTTGACAATTTGAACAGCAGTTGAGCCCAACAGTTCGGTTAACCGACCAATTGCGCGACTCGCGGTTTCGTCGACTTGAGTGACACCGCCCCACAATTTGAGTTGGCGCGCTGTGTCTGTGCGCACCTCGTCGGCAATCAACTGAACACGAACCAGCGCGCTTTTGTTCGACCAACTTTCGATTTGCCACTTGGCGCTCTCGGTTATTGCTCGAGCGGTTAAACCCTGTGGTCGATACCACAAGCGTTCTGAATGCGCGCCAGTTTCTGATTCAAATTTAAGAATCAGACGCACACAAATTGCGCCATGTTTGACGAAATACTCGCTGAACTCTTCGGCCATTGCCCGCACATTGT
>RFTA01000139.1 GCA_009923685.1 Actinomycetota bacterium | reverse complement strand
CATGAGTTTTTTGTCGTGGGCAACTTCGGGTGAGTCGTTCAGTCTTGTTGGCATGTTGCAAGACACTGTTTCGCGCAGTGTGCCGATAACACTTGGCGCACTTGGTGGCATTTTGTGTGAGCGAAGTGGGGTGATCAACATCGCAATTGAGGGCATGTTGCTGGCTGGTGCGTTTACTGGTGCGGTGGGTGCGTCGTTGACGAACCTGTGGTTCGGCACGATAATTGCGATGCTCACTGGTGTGCTCTTAGCGTGGATTCTTGCGGTGTTTTCGATCAAGTATCGAGTTGATCAAGTAATTGTCGGTTTTGCGATCAACTTTTTTGCGCTCGGCATAACCTCGTTTTTGAGTTTCAGAGTTTTGGTGCCGAACCCCAACTACAACTCACTCGTGCCGGTGATGCCGATTTCGGTGCCCGTATTGTCGAAGATTCCGTTCATTGGACAAATACTTTTCGTGCAGACGATTTTTGTTTATTTCTCGTTTGCTGCCGTCGCGCTTTTAACCTGGGGATCTTTGGTCGTTGGCACCCAGTTGGAGCATTTAGTGGTGCGATGGTGTTTGCGTTGGCCGAAGCGGTGCGACTTAAGATCGGCAACTTCGATACGGGTATACCGAGTGAGTTCTTGTTGATGGCGCCATATCTCGTGACGCTCGTGGTTGTCGCCGGTTTTGTGGGTGCGAGTCGTGCGCCGAAGGCTGCTGGCCAACCGTATGACGAGCAATAAAACTATTTAGCTAACTATTTAGCCCGTGGGCGAAACGCGATTAGGCCGTTCGTTAGTTCAAGACGTGGGCCGTTGATCAGGTCAATGCAGTAGGGCACTGCAGGCATAACTGCGTCGAGACACTCGCTAATTGACGATGGTTTGCCCGGCAAATTAATAATCAGCGACGAGCCTCTGATGCCGGCTGTTTGTCGCGACAAAATTGCTGTCGGCACGATTTTGAGTGAAGTCGTGCGCATGAGTTCGCCGAAGCCCGGCATCATTTTTTCGCAAACTTGTTCGGTGGCTTCGGGGGTGACGTCGCGCAATGCAGGGCCGGTGCCACCGGTTGTAACAATCAGGCAACAATTTTCGACGTCGGCAAGTTCGCATAATGCAGCCGCAACTTGATCGACTTCATCGGCGATGACTCGAGCAACGGGTTGCCACGAGTTGGCGAGATGTTTGGTGAAGTATTCGTGAATCGCCGGGCCACCTAAGTCTTTGTAAATGCCGGCCGACGCGCGATCTGAGACAGTGACGATGCCAATTTTTGCAGGCGAATTGAAATTTTCACTCATGGTCAGTTACCAGAAGAGATTCTGAGGATCGTTATATTTCTTGCCGAATGAAAGTTTGCGCACTACAGATTTGTAAATCTGGCGCCAACCAAATCTAAAACCCGTAAGCGAGCGTGCCGTGAACGAAACTGCTTGAAGTCGTTCGATGGACGCACGAAAGCCGCGCAACATCGCTGTCTCGGTGGCGGTGAGTATCAACGGGTCGATGCTTGCAGGAAACGTTCGGGTTGAAAAACCAAAGGTCGAATAGTCCATTTCGTAGACAGCTTGCAAGCGGTTTGCCGTGTGTTGGTCGCACACTTGTTCGAGTTTGATACCAAAGCCGACATTGTGTCGCTCGAGCGAGAGCGCGGTGCCGGCGCGACGATTAACTTCGTCGACAAGAAGTTGCATCTCGGCGGGATGCTCGACGCGCGCGACCATGTTGTAGTTGAACTTGTCGGGGTGCACGATATGCGACTGTGGCAAAAAGTGGTGGTCATCCATAAACTCGTTTGTCTGTTCGGTGAGCATCTTGGCAAACAATGCAAAACTTGCGGTGATGTTGACGCGAGAGTCGACGGTTTGATCTTCGCAGAGTTCGATCGCCCGTTGTGGGGTGCCAGGTGCCCGAGAAAAAATGCGGTTCTCCCAAGCCGAATAAGCACGGGCAAGTGGGTCACGTGTCGCATAAACGCGCAGCCATTCGGGCGAGTGCAGAACTTCGTCGACCTCATTGGCGCTCATGTCGATCAATTTGGTTAGTCCGCTGACGCCAAGTTCGTGGATTGTCTGAGATCGC
>RFTA01000138.1 GCA_009923685.1 Actinomycetota bacterium | reverse complement strand
TGTCAACAAGCCATACACATAGCGTCCACGAATCGTCACGTCGGCCGACAAGATGCCGGCTTCGGTGCCGATTGAGACATCACCGATTTCGAATGCGAATCCGTGCCGTTCGGCCCAACGGCGATACATTCGCAACAACATTTCGCTCCAGTCCTGGGCGTCTACGCCACCGTCTTTGGCGTTGATCTGCAAAATCGCATCGCATTCGTCGTGTTCACCCGTGAACATGCTGCGCATTTCAAGTGCATCTAGTTGACTGCGACACGCGGCGATGCCATTTTCTAGTTCTGGTTCTTGTGTTGCGTCGTCTTCGGCGCGAGCAAGTTCGTGCAAAACGAACAAATCATCGACCGTACGAGACAGCAAATTGAATTGATCAATGTCGGCTTTCAACGCAGCGTATTGTGAGTTGATTTTCTTGGCGTACTCTTGGTCGTTCCACAGATCAGGCTTGGCGACCTCACCTTCAAGTTCGACCAACAACCCTCTTGAAGTCTCGATATTTAGATACTGCGCAGCTTCACCAACACGACGACGCACCTCGCCTAGATCGCTTGAAAAATCTTTCATGTCGCCTGACTCGCTCTAATTGACGCGACCGTGACACATCTTGTATTTCTTGCCCGAACCACACGGGCACGGCGAGTTGCGCGGGGTCTTAGACCAGTCAGGCTGACCGAAAACACTGCTACTTGTGCCCGACTTTGCGCTGGGCGCTTGATCGACATTTTCATCCGAGGTTTGTTGAATATTGCTCAATTTGCTGGCGGGTGCCGAATTATTGATTACCTGAACATGCATCACGTATTTGACAAAGTCTTGGGCGATGCCTTTCATCAAAGCACCGAACATTTCAAAGCCTTCTCGCTGCCATTCGATCAACGGATCTTTTTGACCAATCGCACGCAAGTTGATGCCCTCTTGCAGATAGTCCATTTCTTCGAGATGCTCTCGCCACCTTTGATCAATGATTTTCAGCATCACTTGACGCTCGACTTCACGCATCACAGGCGCCGTCATTTCGACTTCACGTTTGGCGTAGAACTCGCTCGCGTCGGCCATAACCAAGTCGTAAATCTCGTCGGTCGAGTCGCATTGAGAAATTTGTGACGCACTTATTTCAGATGGCCAGAAGGTTCGCAATTCGAGCACCAAGCCGTCGACATCCCACTCGTCGTCGGCTTCGGCGACACAGTGCGAGTCAATCAACGCGTCGACGGCCTCGGCTAGATACTCCATAGCCGCTGACTTAAGGTCAAGGCCCTGCAAAATTTGATCGCGGCGCAAATAAATGATCTTGCGCTGCTCGTTCATCACCTCGTCGTATTTGAGAACATTCTTTCGAATCTCACCGTTGCGTTGCTCGACGGTACTCTGCGCGCGCTCAATCGCCTTAGTCACCATCTTTGCTTCGATCGCCTCGTCATCTGGCAATGCACGACCCATCACCCATGAAAGTGCACCAGTTGCGAACAGTCGCATCAGTTCGTCGTCAAGGCTCAGATAGAACCGGCTCTCGCCGAGATCTCCCTGTCGTCCGGCGCGACCACGCAACTGATTGTCGATTCGTCGACTCTCGTGACGTTCGGTACCCAAAACATAAAGACCACCAAGTTGACGAACTTTGTCACCTTCAGCTTTGCAACTGTCTATATATTTGGCCAGCAATTCGCGATAACGCTTTTGCGCCTTGTCGCGGGCGGTCAAATAATCTGGCGGCATCGAATCGAGTGGCGCCGGCAGGGCAAACTCGTCGACAAGAGTCAACGGATCAAAACCTTCTTTGAGCACATCTTGTCGCGCCAAACCTTCAGGGTTGCCGCCCAACAAAATGTCGACACCACGACCCGCCATGTTCGTCGCCACGGTGATCGCCCCGAGTCGACCGGCCTGAGTTACGACCATCGCTTCACGAGCGTGTTGCTTGGCGTTCAATACTTCGTGGCGAATACCGCGCTGTTGCAATTTTTTTGAAAGTTGCTCGCTCTTTTCGACGCTCACGGTGCCAACAAAAACCGGCTGACCCTTTGCATGTTTTTCTTCGATGTCGCGCACGACGGCGTCGAATTTGGCGG
>RFTA01000137.1 GCA_009923685.1 Actinomycetota bacterium | reverse complement strand
ATTCTTGGCGATTTCTTGTCTTGATGATCCGGGGCCGACAAGTGTCGCTGCAGTTGACGAGCAGATTCCGGTTTTCACTAAAGCGGCGAAACGATTCGGCGCAAGTTTCGCCTATGGATACTCGTGTGCGTTGTGGCCAGTACCGCAGGTAAAGCGTCTAGAAATCACCGGCAAAGGTGCAGGGCCAATCATCGTTATTGGCACAACCGGAGACCCAGCAACACCTATTGAGTCGTCGCGCAAAGCCGCAAAAGCCCTCGAAGGTGGGGTCTTCTTGACGGTTACTGCCGACCAACATACGGGTTACGGTTTGAATCCATGTGTGGTCAGCACCGTCGACCGATATTTGATCGACTTGACAGTGCCGCCAGCTAACAAGGTCTGCTCGTAACAAATTCGTTGACGTGAACACGCAAGCGAGTCAATTTAATTAACGACGCGAAACCACCTGATCGACGCCCAACGCTGTTGCGGCGCCAAGGCGTTGAGCAACTGTTTCTTCGGGCATTCGCGCGCCAGTTGAGTCGGCGAGTCGAGTCATCATTTCGAAGTTCGCGATGACCGCGGCAGCGTCGATCGTTACAGCTACACCGGCGCGTTTCGCGAGTGCGTCTCGTGCAATAGTTATCGCAGCGTCATCTAGTTCGGTTGCCGCTGTCGCAAAATCGAACAGCTCTCTCGCAAACGGCATAGCCGTATCGGCATGTGCATCTCGAATTTTTGTTAAATCAATCTCAACACCATGTTCGTTGCCGCTCCAACTGAGCATGCTGGCGTGTGATGTTGTTCAATAAAAACATTCGCGTTGTTGCGAAACTCGAGTGGCGACGAGCTCCATTTGAAGGCGTGAGAGTGTGCCGCGCGTCCAGCGTGGGTCAACCATCTCTTTATCCGGAATATATTGCGCGTCGGCCATCGCCCAAATCACTCGATTTGTTTCTGGCACTGACGTGAACGCTTGGACAACTGCCGCTTCTTTGTCGGCTGGCCCAACAACTGGCACCCAATTAAGTTGCGCATCTACAAGATTTTCTGGTTTTGATCGACTTGGTTCACCAGCAACAACCGACCCAAGTTCAAGATTTGGCAGATTCAACGCCCGCCGAAACGCGCCTACAGATGCGATCGTGCACGCAATGCCACAAAGCTCAACAAATGCAAGCGGATCAATTTCGGCGACGACTTTTTCATACCACTCGCGAGTCAGCGTTGCCGCATGCCGAGAAATTCGATAGATCGCATCGTGTGCAATTTTTGGTGCCGTCAAATTTGCAGTCAATTTGTTGGCAACAGTTGAGACACCGACCCATGGTGGCACGGGTTGTGTTTCGGTGATCGCTAGCAATGCAGTTTTTGCGAGTTCGCGGCGCTGAGCACCCGTCCACCAAGTGCCTGGCGCCGACAAAGCCGAAAAAGGGGTGGGATTTGAACCCACGGTAGGCCTAAACCCACGACGGTGTTCGAGACCGTTCCATTCGTCCGCTCTGGCACCCTTCCGTCTTGCAGGCTACCCACAATTTTTCACCGTCTTACATCGACGTCATGCGAATGATGCGCACGTGAGGGTCAACTGTTTTTGGTCTCGCGTAAATTTTTGAACAGTTCAGTGAGAATTGTCGCGCACTCGCCCGCCATCACACCATGGACAACCTCTGGGTGATGGCTCAAACGCGGATCGGTTGCGATGTTATACAGACTGCCGAACGCACCGGCTTTGAGATCTGCCGCACCAAAAACAACTTTGCTGATTCGCGAATTGACCAGCGCACCCGCACACATCGTGCACGGCTCAAGAGTCACCACGAGCGTGCACTGCTCAAGGCGCCAGCGCTCCAATAAATTTGCTGCATCGCGCAACGCCAATATTTCTGCGTGCGCTGTCGGATCGTTGCGCAACTCACGCTCGTTGTGTCGCGAAGCGATGATCACGTTGTTATGAATTACAACTGCACCAACTGGCACATCATCGTGCGCGAGCGCATTGCGCGCTTCGGCAAGCGCGAAAGTCATAGCTTCGTGATCTGAAATCATGGCGGAGGGGGTGGGATTCGAACCCACGGAGACTTGCGCCTCACACGCTTTCCAAGCGTGCCG
>RFTA01000136.1 GCA_009923685.1 Actinomycetota bacterium | reverse complement strand
CCGATTGTCGCGAAGTTGTTGCAATATGGCAACTTTGACGCTTCAGCAACCACGAACACTGCGCGCGCACTGACGGGTCTCGCAGTTGGACTTTCTGGATTTTCAATTTATCTATTTGTGTTGCGCGGTTTTTATAGCCACGGCGACACGCGAACGCCGTTCTTCATCAATTTGTTCGAAAATACGCTGAACGTTTTGTTCGCGATCGTGTTAGTCGAAAAATACGACGTGCTGGGCTTAGGTCTCGCTTTTTCGTTTGCTTATTTGATCTCGAGTGTCATTGCATTCATTGCGTTGCGCCGCAAAATCGCGAACCTGCCACCAATTAACTAGCTAGCCAATACGACCAAGTCGTCGCGATGAATCACTTCGGCTGAAACGCCGTCGCTCAAATCTGCACTTTTTTGACCAGCACCAGCACTCGCCTGAACAGAACTGACGCTCGTCATGCCACGGGCAATCACGTGTCCAGCGCTATCCATAACCTCGATCGTGTCGCCGGCTTCGAAATCGCCCGTCACAAATTTGACGCCAGCATGCAACAACGAAACGTTTCGACGCAGCACGGCATCGCGCGCACCATCATCGACGGTCACCGAGCCAGTTGCTTGTGCGGCGAATGCAATCCACAATTTGCGGGCGCTTAATTCGCGTTGGCGCGGCAAAAATTGTGTTCCGGCACCAGGCGCTTGATTGACGGCATCTATAACCACATTCTTTCGTAGCGCTGCCGCGATCACCGTGCGCACACCAGACCACGACGCGATTCTCGCCGCCGCAAGTTTCGAAACCATGCCACCACTACCAACGCGACTAGCCGAGTTGCCTGCACGAACTGACAACAACTCATCATCGGCGTTCACAGTTTCGACGAACACGGCATTCGGGTCGACATTTGGATCGGCAGTGTAAAGACCCTTCAGATCAGTAAGCAAAATCAAGACATCGGCCGACACGCTGTGGGCAACAAGGGCCGCTATTCGATCGTTGTCGCCAAAGCGAATTTCATCGCTGGCAATCGCATCGTTTTCGTTGATCACCGGAATGCAACCCAACTCAAGCAGACGCAACAAAGTTTGGCGCGCGTGCAAATATTGATTGCGATCAATGAAATCGTTTGGCACTAGCAGAACCTGCGCACCAACCAACTGATGTCGATCAAGTTGCACGTTGTACTCTTGCATCAATCGGCTTTGGCCAGCAGCCGCCAGCGCCTGCAATGTGGGCATATCTGTTGGTCGTTTGCTGAGTTTCAAGGCCGCGACACCGCCCGCAACCGCACCCGAAGTAACGATTAAAACCTCATGGTTCAAGTTGCGCAGTAGCGCAACTTCTTCGCACAACGCACTGACTGCAGCCGAATTGATACTGCCTTCAGATGTCGTGATCGACGACGTGCCAATTTTTACAACGACGCGCATTTTTATTGCTCCGGTGTGTAGTCGAAAGAAAAGGTGCCGATCCACACGATTGCACCTTCGGTTGCGCCCGCGCGCGCCAGTAATCGCGGTATACCCAATCGCGACATGCGGTCGTCGATGTAGTTCAAGGCGTCGGCGTTCGTCAGATCGTTTAGCGCAATAGACCGCTCGATGTCACGACCATGAAGGCGAAACTCGTTGCTACCGAGTCGCTCGACTCTCGTGCCTTGCGGTTCTGGTCGAAAAGTCACTGGCCCGATCGGTGCGGGTTCAGTCGTGCGTGCTTCAGCCACGAGAACAGCCAATTGATTCAACACATCGCGCACGCCGTCGCCAGTCACGGCCGAAATCTTTGGGCCTGTCCACGCAGAAATCATCTCTGGAGTCGCTGAATCTGTCTTGGTGCCGACGACAAGTCGAGGGCGATCGAGAAGTTCGGGCTGATATGCCTTTAGTTCGCGCAGCAAAATTTCTTGTTGTTCGGCTGGTGAAATTTCTTCCATCGAGACTAAGTCGATCAACACACACAAAACTCGCGCGCGTTCGATGTGACGCAAAAATTGATCGCCCAAACCTTTGCCTTGGCTCGCGCCTTCGATGATGCCCGGAATATCGGCGATCACAAACTCAGTCGTGTTGTTCAAACGCACGACACCAAGATGCGGCTCAAGAGTCGTA
>RFTA01000135.1 GCA_009923685.1 Actinomycetota bacterium | reverse complement strand
AATTCGCCACCAGCAAGTTTTTGTGATGTCAATATAAGTGGCGGACTGGCAATTGATTGTGGTGTGCACGAATATGACCTGGCTGAGTGGTTCTTCGGCGAACCTACACGAGCAGTACGCGCCTGGAATCTGCCTCTAGTTGAACGATCACTTGAAGCAGTTGGTGACGTCGATAATTTGTGTGCGATTCTCGAATTCAATAACTCGCGCACCGCATTCGTCGACCTCTCGCGTAACTGTCGCTACGGCGACGATGTGCGAACAGAAATACTCGGAAGCCAAGGCGCGATTTTCGTCGATCTTCTGCCAACTGGTCGCACGCGACTGGCGACCAAAGATGGGGTCATCGAGGTCTCGGGTTCGCAGGTGATTGATGCAACCGCGGCGGGTATCGAAAATCAATTGGATGCTTTCGTGCAAGCGATCAAAGTTGGCGGCGCGGGCGCTGTGCCGAGTGGTTACGAAAGTGCGAGATCTACGAATATTGGCCATGCAGTGATTAGTTCGGCAAAGAGCGGCGAGAAAGTTTTTGTCTGAGATGTACGAGAAGTTTGCCGACAAGATTGTTCTACATCAAGACGATGTCGGCATGTGTCACGGTGCGAACTCGGCATTCTTGGAGCTTTCAAGGTTGGGTTCGATCACTAGTGGTTCAGTGATGGTGCCCTGCCCATGGTTCGGTGAAGCGGCGTCGATGGCGTCGTCGCACGAAGAGCTTGACCTCGGGGTTCACTTGACGCTGACCGCCGAAAAACAGTTTTATCGGTGGCGACCAATCAGCAACGCATCAAAGTCGACGGGCCTTGTCGATGAACACGGGTATATGTGGCGCGACGTATCTTCGGTGCGCAAATACGCAAATCTTGAAGCTGTCGAGACCGAGTTGCGGGCGCAAATCAAAACAGCGATCGCAAGCGGTTTCGATGTGACGCACCTCGATGCACACATGGGGGCGACTTTGGCGCCCGAATTTTGTGCGATCTACCTCGATCTTGGTGTCGAATTCAACTTGCCGGTCTTGTTGACGCGCACGCTTTCAAGTTACGGACCCAACAAACATCTTTCGGGGGTTAGCGACGACCAATTCGCGCCATTTGTCGAATCAGCAAAAGCAAAGAATCTGCCTGTTTTCGAACGCGTGCTCGAGACGAATTTTGCTCGACCAGCGTCAGTTGAGTTGGCTGACGATGAGTATCAAAAACTATTTTCTCAAAAACTCAACGGTTTGACTTTTGCAGCATTGCACCCAAATGCGCCCGGAGAAGTCGAAGTTATCGAGCCAAAGCAGTTTCATGTACGCACTCGTGAATATGAGATTTTTCGTTCGAAGAAGTATCTAGCGTGGTTGAGTGAGAAAAAAATCAAGCCAGTCGGAATGCGCGAGATCAGAGATGAAATGCGAAGTGCTGCCTAATCAAGCAGACTAATTTTCAGTTGGTTTTCGAAATATGGTCGGGAACCCCAAAACTATTTGTGATTAGTTTTGTACCGACTAAAACGGTTGTCGCCGTAAACGCCAAGAAAACCGGAAACGTCCAAGAACCGACACGTTCGAGAAACTGACCAGCAAGCCAGGGAAGCGTCGTTGAACTGATGCCCGCTGTGCCGACGATGCGTGCCGTCATCTTGCCCGAAAGCGAGGTGCGGTTGCCGATAAAACCGAACATCAACGGAAACTGCGGCGCCGCTGCGATGCCATAGATAATTGCGCACGGCAGCAACAATGAATCGAAACGAAAATAAAGAATTAGACAGACGACAATGTTCAGTATCGCCCCGAGTTGGATGAAAAGAATGCCGTGACTTTTTCGGGCAAGAAACACTGTTGCAAATCGCCCGAGCATGAAGCCGACCCAATATGTAGAGGTGAGGATCGCTGATTCGTTTTTTGACAATCCGGTTTTTATGCCGTAGGTGTAGATCCAGGTGACAAAGACGACTTCAAGCGCGACATATGCCAAGAAGAACATCACTATGAAAGAGATCTGTTTTTTCGAGATATCGGTCTCGGTTTCTCGCTTTTCGAGGTGCGGGTCGAGAGGTGCACGATGAAGCAACACGGTTGTTGCAACCGCGGCGATACACGCGGCGGCAAACCA
>RFTA01000134.1 GCA_009923685.1 Actinomycetota bacterium | reverse complement strand
CGCCTCGTTCGTAAAATCAAAATGTTGGGATGGTGTCAAGAAATATGAGATAACCAAACGAGCCAAGACTTCGACCAAGGCATCTGCCTCGCGCTTCGGCAAGAACTCGGCAACCAACGGCGCGAGATAGTCGGCAGCGACCCGAACAATGCGCGACAAACCGTCGATCGTGAACTGCATCAACGTCGTGCCCGGTTCGGTGGCCAACATCATCGCCAAGTGCGTATCGTCGCGCAACTGGCTAGACGCCGAAACGATGCTTCGCACGAGCAGATCTTCGAGCGACTTTGCGCCTTCGGCTCGATCTAACAGCGTGGTGAAAAATTCTCCGAGCGAGCGAACATGCAACGCTTCGAGCAAAACTTCTTTGCCACCAGGAAACATGCGATAGATGGTTGCTCGCGACACATCTGACAAATCACAAACATCGGCGACGGTGAACCGCGTGACGCCCCACTTTTCAATAGCCAATTTGGTGGCGTCAATCACGCGCGTTTCAACTTCGCTGAAGGCTTTTGACTTGTCGGCAACAGTGTGAGACGCCATAGTGAGACAATAAGACCCTAACCGTCTCAGTGTCAAGTAGTGCTAAATATGCCTTGATTAGCTCGTCTTATGCCAAAAACGAGCCTCAAAATAGCCAACCATTTCTTGCGGCGGGTTAATTTCTAAACAGTCGGCAAGACGTAATCAGCGAATTTGTCGCGCAAGGTCTTTTTCGAGAACTTGCCGACACTCGTCTTTGGCACTTCATCGATAAACACCACATCGTCGGGCACCTGCCACTTTGCAAGTCGCGGGCGAATGTAATCGAGCACTTCTTCTTTCGACAGAGTTTCACCAGGGTTGACCACGACACAGGCCAAAGGTCGCTCAGACCATTTGGGGTGTGGCACGCCGACGACCGCGGCTTCTTTGATCTTTGGATGTGACATCAATTCGTTTTCGATTTCAACCGACGAAATCCATTCGCCACCAGTTTTGATCAAGTCTTTCGTGCGATCGACCAAACGAATGCGACCAGAAGAATCCATTGTTGCAACGTCGCCGGTGCGCAGCCAACCATCTTGTGTGAAACTCTCTGAAGCGCGAGGGTCGTTGTAATACGTCGACGCAATCCATGAACCAGCGCATTGCAACTCGCCGCTGGTCTCGCCGTCCCACGGCACAGGTGTCGTCGTGCCTGGCGTTACCACGCGACAGTCGACGCCGAAATTAATCGTGCCAACAGTCGTGCGCAACTCGGCTTGTTCGTCGATCGACTTTTTTTGATCAGCGAGCGAAAGATTGCAGGTTGCCGCAATCGGACTCGTCTCGGTCATACCCCATGCCTGCAAAATTGGCAGGCCAATGGTTTCGCGGTAGGCCTCGCTCAATGCTTTTGGCACAGCGCTGCCACCAACGGGGATAACTCGCAACGACGAAGTGTCGCGACCTTTTAGTTCTGGCAAGACACCCATCCAAATTGTCGGCACGCCGGCGGCAACCGTGACTTTTTCTTCGACGATCAGATTCGCAATCGCCTTACCCGAAAGATCAGGGCCCGGCATGACAAGACTCGCGCCACAAGCGACAGCCGCATGCGCCAAACCCCAAGCGTTGGCGTGAAACATCGGCACGACGGGCAAGATCACGTCGCTTTCGCGAGCACCGAGCGAATCGACCATCATCGCCCCCATCGTGTGCAGATAAGTCGAGCGATGGCTGTAGACGACACCCTTCGGGTTGCCTGTGGTGCCACTCGTGTAGCACATGCTCGCGGCCAGGTTTTCGTCGGTGATTTCAAAATCAACACCCGAGACGCCCTTGATCAGATCTTCATAATTGTGCATCTGCATGCCGGGCACCGAGCCGGGCACTTCGCCTTTGCCGTCGTCCATGATCACGAGATGTTTCACCGTCTTGAATGTCGGCAACAACGGTGCGATCAATGCGAACAACGAGCGATCGACGAAGATCACTTCGTCTTCCGCGTGATTTGCGATATAGGTCAGTTGCTCGGGGAACAAACGTATATTCAGTGTGTGCAACACGCGCCCCGTGCATGGCGCCGCAAAATAAAGTTCGAGGTGTCTCGCCGTGTTCCACGCAAACGTCGCA
>RFTA01000133.1 GCA_009923685.1 Actinomycetota bacterium | reverse complement strand
GCAAAAAGCCGATGCATTCGGAGGGTTCGTTTTCGAGGTCATAGACGCTGGGTGTCGTCGTGTCTGGGCTCGGGGTATTCGTGGCGAGCGCCGATTGAAAATTAAAGAAAGTTGCGACGACGACTACGAGCAAACCGATTCGTTTCACCCGTCTATCGTGCCATCTCAAGGTGAGGTTGCGACGCATATCAACTATTGTTGGGCGTCGTCATGAACAGCACCAGCGCACAAACATCACAATCAACTTTGCCTGCGCAGGTGGTGCTCGTTGTCGACTTTGGGGCGCAATATGCACAGTTGATTGCACGGCGTGTGCGTGAAGCCAAGGTTTATTCAGAGATCGTCGCGCATACGATCAGTGCACGCGAAGTTAAGGCGCGTAATCCTGCGGCGATCATTTTGTCGGGTGGACCAAAAAGCGTTCATGTTGATGGAGCCCCGAAACTTGATGCTGCGATTTACGAACTAGGCATACCGATTTTTGGCATCTGTTATGGGGTGCAGTTGATCGCCCAACAACTTGGTGGCGAAGTTGCCCGCGGAGGCAAAGGCGAATATGGACGCGCGACTTTGCGACGCATTTCTGGGGTGCAATCAACTCTGTTGACCGATTCGGTTGTCGAAAACTCGCGAGAGCTGAGCGTGTGGATGAGTCACTTTGACGCCGTCACACAGGTGCCCGATGGTTTTGTGGCGACCGCGGCGACGCCAGATGCACCGATGGCGGTTATTGAATGTTCGGCGCGAAAGATTTGGGGCGTGCAGTTTCACCCCGAGGTGATGCACACGCAACAAGGCACAGAAGTTTTGCAGCAATTTATTCATCAACTTGCGGGTTGCAAACCAACTTGGACAATGGATTCGGTGATCGACACGCAAGTCAAAGCGATTCGCGAGCAGGTCGGCAACGAGCGGGTTGTTTGTGGTTTATCAGGTGGCGTCGACTCGGCAGTTGCTGCGGCACTCGTGCATCGCGCGATTGGCAAACAACTGACTTGTGTTTATGTCGACACTGGATTGATGCGCAAAAATGAAAGCGCACAAATCGTCGAAACTTTTCATCGGGCGATGGGCATTGAACTAGTGCATGTCGACGCTGGTTCGCGTTTTTTCGAGCGTCTCAAAGGCGTGACCGAGCCCGAGGCAAAGCGCAAAACAATTGGCGAGTTGTTCGTGCGCATTTTTGAAGAGAACACCGGCGGTTTGACGGACGCGAAATTTTTGGTGCAGGGCACTTTGTATCCCGATGTGATTGAAAGTGGTGGCCAAGATGGCACGGCGAGTGTGATCAAGAGCCACCACAATGTGGGTGGGCTGCCCGAAGATATGACGCTCAAACTCGTTGAACCGCTGCGGGCTTTGTTCAAAGATGAAGTGCGAGCGTTGGGTGCGCAATTGGGCTTGCCAGATGAAATTATTTGGCGACAGCCGTTTCCGGGGCCGGGTTTGGGTGTGCGAATTATTGGTGAAGTTACACCCGAAAAGGTGGCGATTTTGCAGAATGCCGATGCGATCGTGCGCGAAGAAGTTCGTGCGGCTGGCCTTGAGCGTGAAATTTGGCAAGCGTTTGCGGTGCTCGCTGATATCAGGTCTGTCGGCGTGATGGGCGATGAACGAACTTATGGGCGGCCGATAATCGTGCGCGCCGTAACGAGCGAAGATGCAATGACGGCAGACTGGGCGCGATTGCCTTACGACTTGCTCGAGAAAATTTCATCGCGCGTGATCAACGAAGTCGCTGGTGTTAATCGTGTGGTTTACGACGTGACTTCGAAGCCGCCCGGCACCATCGAGTGGGAGTGAACGCATAGCTTTCGCGAACTCACTCGATCATGTTGTGAGTGGGAGTGAACGCCCAGCGTTGGCGAACTCACTCGATCATGTTGTGAGTGGGAGTGAACGCGCAGCGTTCGCGAACTCTCTCGAATGTGTGACATCTGTGTGGGTGCGAATGCGGTTGTGAATTAAAGGGTTTGGGGCGGAAATCGGGCGATTTTGGCGGTGTTAGACTGATTGAATCATGACCCGTAACGCCGTTGGGCGTTTTCGTAGGACGGTGTCACCTCTAACTGGTGCCATCTGTTGCGTTTCTCTCGTTATGGGGCTGGCCCCTGCGACGGCTGGCGCAG
>RFTA01000132.1 GCA_009923685.1 Actinomycetota bacterium | reverse complement strand
TCGGCTCGACTGGGTAGCCGCTGTTGAAGTGAATGATGTTGAAAACTTGTGTCAGTTTGAGCAGATCTTGAAAATCGGCGCGGGTGCCTGGGTGGCGAACGCCGTCGAGGCCGATGAAGTTCGGGGTGCTGGCCACCGAGCCGAAGGCCATCCAATTGCCGCCGATGTTAAGGGTGTGCGCGGGGTTTCGAGAGTGAAGTTTGAATTCGCTTGGACAAGTTTTGATGGTTTCGAGCACCATCTCAGGATCAAAACGCACGCGCTCGTTTTCGACTTTCGCGCCGGCCTTCTTTAGCAGATCGCGAGCGTCAGGATTGAGAAAATCCATGCCATAGTCAGAAAGAATTCGCAAACTCGCGAGGTGAATTGACTCGAGTTCGTCGTCGCTCAGCACCTTGGTTGGCTCGTAGCGCATGCGTGGTTGCTTAAATGGTTTCTGTTCGGGCAGTTTGACTTCGGCGCCAGAAGTGCGAGAGCGACCGCGACGGCGATTCGGCTCGAGATTCTCGGTAGTCACGAGATAAGACTCTAGTTTTATTGGGGATAAACCCGAGCATTTTGCTGGGGATTATCGACTATTCAAGGCGTTATTTATTTTGGCGACGGCGAATTTCTGCCGAGATGGCTGGCACAACCTTGTGCAAGTCACCAATTACTGCGTAACCCGCCTTCGTGACTATGTTCGCTTGTGCATCTGTATTGATAGCCAAGATATTTTTCGAAGCCATCGCCCCAACCCAGTGCTGAATAGCGCCCGAAATGCCGCAGGCGATGTAAATGTCTGGTGCAATTCGCGTGCCGGTTTGGCCGACTTGATCGGTGTGGTTTCGCCAACCGTTGTTGGTTACCGCTCTCGAGCAACCAACGACACCGTTCAATAAACCAGCAAGTTCTTCAAGCGGAGCAAACGCTTCGGCCGAGCCAACGCCGCGGCCACCGCTAACGACGACGGGCGAAGTTGCCAGTGTTACACCAGCAACTCGCTCGACTCGGTCTTGTACGAAACTTTGCGAAACGCTCTCGTCAAGTTGAACATCGATAGTCGAAATTGTCGGGGGCGTAGTGGCGAGTTCTTCTTGAGGTTCAACCACATGGTTGGCTAGGGTCACGAGTTTTGTCGGCGCGTCAACTTGCGCTTCTTCAAGCAATGACCCGCCCCAGCGAGTGCGCACGACCTTTAACGGTTGCGAGCCGTTGAATTCTTTGTCAAATTCGAGACAGTTCATGGCTGCGGGCAAGTCGAGACGAGCAGCGGCCTGTGCAATTATTTCGTGACCGCGTTCGGTGCCGGTGCTTATCACGACGCTTGGCGAGGTTTTCTTGACTACTTGGGCGATTGACTCACCCCAAGCCTCGGGGCCGAAGTCGGTGAGCATCGCGTTATGCGCCTGATGAATTGTCGAAGCACCGAAATTTGCGACAGTGTCGCTGAGGCGATCGGCGTTGGCACCAATTGTTAGCGCCTCGAATTTGGTGTTCATTTGTTTGGCAAGATTGCGCGCCGCGGTCAATACACCTAGCGATGCACTGTTGATCGTGCCACGATCATGTTCGACGACTGCAAGCACTGTCATTTGAACACACCCAACTCTTCGAGCAGATCAACTACGGCTGGCGCGGCCTCGGGGCCGTTGCCAAGAATCACAGTGTTTGCAGTTCGTTCTGGTGGGCGGCGAAGAGTGATCAGTTTGAGTCCACCGTCGGCACCGCTCGCCTCAGATCGGTCGATCGCCACTTTTTTAGACGCAAGACGTCCCTTCATGGTCGGGTAGCGCGGCAAATTGATGCCTTCTTTGACGCCGACGCAGGCTGGTGTCTTTAATTTATAAATTTCAACACCTGCATCGCTCTCACGACGAATGATTGCGACACCGTTTTCGATCTCGAGCCCTTTGGCGCCATTGACAATCGGTCGAGCAAGCTTGAGAGCGGCGCGTACGCCAACTTGGTAGCCGCAAGAGTCGGCTGACTCGTTGCCGAACAAAACAAGGTCGTATTTGCCATTTTTCGTCTCAAGCTCGTCGATCACCTTGGCAATCGCTCGAGCAGTGCGTTGAGGGTCCCAGTCTGTTGTGTCGATGGGTACGAGCACGGCTTTTGTCGCGCCAGTGCTGACTGCCGTTCGCAATTG
>RFTA01000131.1 GCA_009923685.1 Actinomycetota bacterium | reverse complement strand
TCAAGCATGTCCATCAGTCGACCCGCACGAGCAAAGCCGACTTTCAGTTTTCGCTGCAACATCGAGGTGCTGCCTTGCTGGGTGCGAACCACAAGATCCATTGCTTGGCGCATCAATTCATCGTCGTCTTCGTCGCCGCTGCTGCCACCAAAGACTTCACCGCCACCAGATGACTTGTTGGCGTCACCTTCGATGCCCGAAACATAGGTAACTTCTGGTGCTTGACGACGCCAATGCCCGACAACTTTGCGCACTTCGTTTTCGCTGACCCACGCTGACTGCAAGCGTTGCGAAACCGAAGTGTTGCCTGGCAACATCAACATGTCGCCCATGCCGACCAATTTTTCTGCACCAGGTTGATCGAGAATCACTCGGCTATCGGTCAAACTTGACACAGCAAAAGCCATGCGCGCCGGAATGTTTGCTTTGATCACGCCCGTGATCACGTTCACACTTGGGCGCTGTGTTGCAACCACTAGGTGAATGCCGACTGCGCGTGCTTTTTGGGCGATGCGCGTGATGCAATCTTCGACGTCGCGTGCCGCGACCATCATCAAGTCGTTCAGCTCGTCGACGACAATCAAAATGTATGGAATTCGCGCGAACTGCTTGTCTGAGGGCTGGTCTTCTTGTGGCGCCATTTCACCACGGTCATAGGCCGCGTTGTAACCCGCGACATCTCTGAAGCCCGCCTCGACGAGAACGTCGTATCGGCGCTCCATTTCTTTGACGGCCCAACCGAGAGCGTTCGCTGCCTTCTTCGGGTTTGTAACTGGCGCCGTCAACAAATGTGGCAGACGTGAATATTGCGCCATTTCGACCTGCTTCGGGTCGACGAGAATCAACTTGACCTGGTCTGGTGTTGCGCGCATCAACACCGAAGTGATTATGCAGTTGATCACGCTCGACTTACCTGCGCCGGTCGCGCCGGCAATCAACAAGTGTGGCGTGGTCGAAATATTCAAAAAAACTGGTCGACCAGAAATATCTTTGCCAACCGCAACATCAAGCGGATGACTCGCCGTGCGCGCTTCTTGCGAGACCAACAAATCACCGATCGAAACAAGCTCGCGTTGCTCGTTCGGCACTTCGATGCCGATCGCCGAACGACCCGGTATCGGTGCAAGAATTCGCACGTCGGTTGCCGCCATTGTGTAGGCGATATCTCGTGAGAGTGTCGTCACTTTGGCAACCTTCACACCGTCACCCAACGACAACTCGTATCGCGTGACGGTCGGGCCACGTGTGTAACCCACCAATTCGGTATCGACACCATGCGATGCCAGCGCCGCCACCAGCTGATCACCACGTTCGCGAATTGCTTCTTCGTTTGCTTTCTTGTTGCTCGTCAGCGACAAGAACTCGAGTTCGGGCAACACCCAATTGCTTGGCTGTCCACTTGGCCCAAGCGGAATCTGCTGTGGCTCGCCCTTGACCGGCGAGAGTTTCGCCGCGGGTTTCGTGGCTGGTTTCGGTGCTGCCTGATCGTCACGCTCACGACGCTTTCGTTCGCGTCGTGGTCGCTTGCTTTCGTCGTGTTCGTCTTCGTCAACGCCGTCTAGGGCGTAGTCATAAAGTTCTGGACGCAGATCATCTTGCGGTGCAAAACCACCCGGCAGATCAGGCTCTTCACCGAGAAAACCACGGTTTTCGTCGAGCGCACCCGACAAGTTCTCTGTGGCCAATGAAACCTTGCCAATTATTTTTCGCCAAGCATTTCGCAAAACAACGATCAACTCTGGCGCAGATTTGCCAGATACGAGCATGATCGAACCGATTAATAGTGCCATCAACAACACGGTCGCACCAATATCTGAAAGCGAGTTTTTTGTTGGCTCGCCTACTACCCAGCCAAACAATCCACCCGTGCGGCTTTCTGCATCACTAAAAAACACATGTGTCAGACCGAGCAATACACCCGTCAGCGATGTCCAGCCGATTGATGTGCGAATTTGATTTTGCCAACTCTTGCGTCGCGCAAGTGCCACACCCAAACCAATGCACAAAATCGGCAAGAAGAACCGGCCAACGCCGATCGTGGCTGAAGCGAGACTGTCGAGCGCTCGACCAAGCGGGCCCGCCAACTTCAAATAAACCGACAAGACCAACAACGCGCCGAACGCGATCAAACCCAAACCGCTGAACTCG
>RFTA01000014.1 GCA_009923685.1 Actinomycetota bacterium | reverse complement strand
GATCATGTGACCAATGATCAACTGCAGATCTTCGGCGATTTGCATGTCGTTGATTGCAAAATGCAACGGAAACTTCGCAACTTCTTTGCATTTGCCACCAGAAAAACCAAGAATCGCAAAAGTCTCCATACCGAGTTTGTTGCCCATCTCGAGCGCACGTACAACATTCGGTGAGTTGCCGCTGCCTGAAAACACCAAAAGTACATCGCCTGCGTTCGCTTTGACGCGCAACTGCTCGGCATAGACCTCTTCGTAGCCGATGTCGTTGGCCAAACAAGTTAAGACCGCAGCGTTAGCCGAAAGCGACTCGATGCGCAGGCCAATGCCGCGGGTCAAACCTGCGCCGTATAAAAAGTCATTCGCCAAATGGATCGCATTGCCCGCGCTACCACCGTTTCCGCACAGGTAGATAGTTTTCTTGTTGTCCCAAGCGGTTTTGAATGCTTGTGCGAGTTGAGGCACCTGATTGATGGCCGGCAGAGCCAATGCCGCAGACAATCTTGCTGAGTATTCGGTTATGTGTTGCTGCATCTAGTCCATCCGTAAAAAACTCAATAATTCAATTAGTAAATGCTACCCCACATCAACTGAGACCATAGAAGCAATGGCTTCGCCGATTGCCAAAGATGCGGTGGCTGCTGGTGACGGTGCGTTGCAAACATGTGTCACACGACCGGTGCTTCTGATTTCAAAGTCGTCAAGAAGTTGACCATCTCGACTGCATGCCTGTGCACGCACACCGGCACCCGCCGGTTTCAAATGCTTTTCTTCAAGTTCGGGAACCAGTTTTTGTAAGGCACGAACAAATGCAGCTTTGCTGAATGATCGGTGATATTCGCCCAACCCTGTGCGCCAGTATTTGCGAGCGATCTTTCTGAAGCCCGGCCAAAAAAGTGTCTCTGAAAAATCGCGCAATGAAAAGTCTGTTTTTCGATACCCTTCACGCGCAAACGCCAATACGGCATTCGGTCCACATTCGATTGTGCCGTCGATTCTTCGCGTGAAGTGCACGCCAAGAAACGGAAAATTCAGATCGGGTACCGGATAAATCAAATTTCGAACTAAGTGCCTCGCCTCGTTCTCAAGTTCGAAATATTCACCACGAAACGGCACGATTTGCAAATCTTTTGCCGAACCTGTTTGATTCGCCAACCGATCCGACTGCAGACCTCCACATGAAACAAGTCGCTTGGTGACAATTTCGCTTGTTGCAGTGCACGCGATTACCTCAGTCGATCGTTCCATAGTCTCGACAACTTGACGATTCAACAATATTTGGCCACCCATGCCGATAATTTTTTCGCTGAGCACCTGGATCATCGCGCCATAATCGACGATGCCTGTTTGTGGCACGAACAAACCGGATACTCCTTCGCAGTGTGGCTCAAAATCTTTAATCTCGGCACTGCTAATTTTGCGAATGCCACTCAAGGAATTGGCAAGACCTCGCTGATAAAGCATTTCAAGTTGTGAAAGTTCACCACTTGATGTGGCGACAACAACCTTGCCGCAGACCTCGTGTGCGACACCATTCTCGCGACAGAACTGCAGCAGTCTTGCATAACCTTCAAGACAATTCTTTGCTTTTAACGAACCAGGTTTGTAATACAAACCCGAATGAATCACCCCACTGTTGTGACCAGTTTGATGAGCGCCGAGTTTCGACTCTTTTTCAAGAACGATCAAAGTTAACTGTGGCCTATTTTTTAGCAGTGCATAAGCCGTAGCCAGCCCAACGATTCCACCACCGACGATTACAACGTCTGCTCTGTCAACCGATGTTGGCGATGTCATTCTTTGTTGCTAGAGCGCCGCACAACCTCGGCAAAGGTGCCTTCTTCAATGATTCGCGAATCTTCGATTCGATACAGTCGGTCGCAATATTCAACCGTGCTCAATCTGTGGGCGACAATAATTACGGTCTTTGAACCTTGCAGAGCCTGGACTGCCTGCATGACTCCATGTTCGGTTGGGGTGTCGAGCGAACTCGTTGCTTCATCGAGCACCAAAACACTCGGTTTGTGATAAAGCGCGCGAGCAATGCCGATTCGTTGACGCTGTCCGCCCGACAAACGAACACCTCGTTCGCCAACAACGGTTTCAAGGCCGTCGGGCAACGTCGCAACAAATTCTTGCAACTGCGACAAGCGAATTGCTTCGCGGACGAGGGCGTCGTCGATATTTTCTTCGTTGAGACCGAATGCAACATTGCGTCGCAAAGTGTCATCGGTCAAATAAATTGCCTGCGGCACATAACCGATCTGATTTTGCCAATTTTTAAGATTTTGATGAATATCATTTCCGTCAACACTTACTACACCAGATGTCGGTGAAAACAACCCGAGAATCACATCAACAAGCGTGCTCTTGCCGGCGCCGCTTGGCCCCACAAAGCCAACGGCCTCGCCGCGGTTTACAACAAGTGAAACATTTTGCAGTGACGGTGTTGCAGCTGTGGGGTATTTGAAGCTCACATCTTTCAACTCAAGTTGTTTGGCGAACGGTTCTACTCGTTGTGCACTATTTACTTCTGGTGAGTCGAGCAAAAAGTCTTGATATACAGAGGCGATAATTGAACGATTGAAGATCAGCGTCTGAGTTGCCATCAACAGACGATTAATCGACGGCATAACGCGAAATGCGGCGGCGGCAAACAGACCGAGAATTGGCACGATGTCAGAAAGTGGACGGTCACGAACGACCATGCTGACGACCAACAAACATAGGCCGACGATCGTGATGATCTCCATGAACGACCTCGGGAGAGTCAGAATCACATTGTAAATTCGGTTGATTCGGATGCTTTCACCGAGATGCTTTTCGTGTTGTGAAAGAAACTCGTTTTCGCGACCCAAAATTTTGACATCCTTGGCGCCACCGAAACCTTCTTGCAAATGCTGAAGAATTTTCGTCTCGTGGTAATCAACTCGGTATCCCCAACTGTCAATTCGCCTACGAGTCAGGCGCTGAAACAAGAGAGTCGAGACACCAAAAACAATTAGAACCGCCAAGGTGCCAACCGGCTCGACGTAAATCAACAATCCAAACATTGCAATCGCGACCAAACCATCGGTCAACAAAACCAAGAAAGGGTCGACGCCGCAGGTCACAACCGAAGTCGCATTTTTTGCGTTGCGCATGAGAGTTGACGAATTGCGCTGCAGATGAAACATATATGGCTGTCGCAGATAAATCGCGAAGAGGCTTTGCGAGAGCCGACCAGAGACAGAGGCCGAAAAACCTTTTTGAATCCACAGACTCCAAAACAAATAAAGACTTCGGACAACGTAGATGAACACCATGGTTACCATCACGGCAGAAATAAGTTGCTCACGGCTCAATTCTCCGAACCAATCAACTATCCATGGATACTTCTCTTGATAGTTATCTTGCGTCAAAATACCGATAATCGGCACGACGATGCCGAGGCTGATCGTCTCGAGAAACATGCCGATTATCACCATGAAAACGATTCGCACAAATGCGACGCGATCTGAACCAGTGAATAGTCTCCAGACGACTTCCTTACCATGGAAGTGCTCTACCGAATGAGCTAAGAGGGCGAACAACTGCTCGGATTCACCCTCACAGATTTCGCTTTCAATATAGCGGGAACTGAGTATCCCCCAAAAGATAGGGTTTTGTGGATGTCAAACTTGTTGATTCGTGTCGCAACCAGCGATGACGCTGAGGCTATTCGTTTGATCTACAACCATGAAGTCGAAAATGAAACTTCGACAATGGATCTTGTGTCGCGCACGATCGAAGTGCAACGCGAATGGATCGCTGCTCGAAGCGGAGCGTTCTGTGCAATTGTCGCCGCGGATGAAAGCGGAATGGTATTGGGTTTTGGGGCACTCAGTGAATATAAAGATCGCAGCGGTTATCGATCTACGGTCGAAAATTCTGTCTATGTTCGTCGCGATGTCGCCCGTAGAGGCATCGGCAAACAATTGTTGAACCATTTGATTGAGACTGCAACAATTTCAGGCTTCCATTCGATCATTGCCCGAATAGAAGCCCAAAGTATGGCGTCGCGAGGGTTGCACGAGTCATGTGGTTTTGAACTGGTCGGCATCGAAAAACAAGTCGCTCGCAAATTCGGCAAGTGGCTAGACATCGCCGTGATGCAAAGACTTCTATCGGCTTAAGCCAAGAAATCTTCGCCGTGTTTGTCTAAAAACAAACCCGAAAGACTCGAGTTAAACGGTGCAAGTTTTGCGACCGAGTTTTTTGAAAGAAGTGAGTGAAACTTCGCTCGGTAAAGAATCTGCATGCGTTCGTTATTTGAATTCGGTGCATTGAGACGTTTATAGAAATCGAGACTGTAGTCACGAATTTGCTCTGGCGTGCTCTGTTCAATCGATATGCCGGCTTGTTCAAAAGCTGAAGCACCAAGAAATCTGCCGGCGCCAGATTCAAACACCTCTGCCAACGACATCACGCGGCCCAACTTCTGACTGTACAAACGAGCCGGCACCCAAGTGACCAAACCTGTGCCCGCAAAACAAAGTGAATATTGAGCGATGTCGATGTAAAGAACCGGAACACGACCCGCGAGTGCAACTGCGTCTGGCCCCGACATCGTCGAAATTACGCACGTGGCGTGGGCTGGCAAAAAAACATCCAAGAATTCTGACTTGTCACTGCTGTTGGCGTAGTCGATAACTTCTGTGCCGTCAACTCGAGAAGTTCCGGCGGCGCCAAGTTTTATGACTGACACACCCAACTCGGTCAATGCGCGCGCGGCCGGAAGAAATTCTTGAAACTCTCGACTTCGCAACGCACCGCTTGACAAAGGGCCGGTGGTCGGTGGCGCCCATGCGGCCTCACGAACAATGAGACATATATATGGTTCACCTGGCTTGATACCGACGCGAGCCAAATAATGTTCTCCGATTTGCACTTCAGACTTGTTGAATTTCAAATGTGGCTGGCAAGCATCGAGAACATGGTCGTTTTCATGCAACTTATCGAACTGCATTATTTTCATTTCAAAATTTGGCAGCCACCTGCTCGTCCGATGCATCGCATCAACGATGGTTGCGGGCAATACACGTAACTCACTACGCCAAATTTTGACCAACGCTTTATTGACTTGATTTCGAGGTTTGCCAAGCGACCAGATGAGTAGCCGTCTTGATGGGTTGCTCGCGGATCTTCGTTCTGATTCAATTTTGCTGAGTATTTTTTCTGGTTCGAGCGCCAAATGACCGAACAAAGTGACATTTGGCAGCACGAACTCGACCGTGACGAATTTTCTAAGCAAATAAAAAACCACGACGACGGGAAGAACCAACAGTCGCAGCCCGTTCTGCGCGATGGTGCGCACGAGTTTCATGACCAATGACTCAAATTTTTTGAATCAATTTTGCGAGTTGGTCAAAACCGAAATCTGCAACCGCCTTCTGTGCATTGGCCCCGACCTTCTTGATCGTGCTCTCATCGGGAAAGACTTCGAGTTGATTGACATCAAAAATTGTTTGACCATGTTTCATCCAACTGGGGCTAGCTGCATCAAGATTGCTGATGACCGCGCATCCATGTGCCATCGCACTCATGACCGTCGTATTGTTCTCACGCACACCCTTCGGAAAGAACGCGACAAGCGCAGTGCTCTCTTGCAGACGTCTCGACACCTCTTGGTCGGCGAGAAACCCAAGAAACACCACATTGCCACCAAAGGCATGCGATATTTCTGCACCGACGAGAAAAAAATTCTCGTCGAAGCTTGTACCTTCATGCAATGCCGACGAAACCTCGAGTTGAAAAGACTGCTTAGATGCGCCGAGAATCTTGGCTAGTCGCCGGAATCCGTCTGCGCTGATCTTGTGCGCCATACCAAACGTCAACAAATTGATCTCAGAACGATTCAAAACTGCGGTTACTGGCGCGCCGGGCGCAAAAAGGCTCACCGCGTCGGGCCTGCGAACTTGGATTTTCGCTCCAATTTCGGCACTCGCGGCAAAAACTTTGCGTGCTGCCTTCAACAGATGTGATTCAAGTTTTGAGTCATCGGTTGCGTGCAAAAAAAGATCGAAGACAATACTTGAGTTGTTCACGATCGTCTCTATTTGCAATTTGCCTGCGTCATCTATTTCTTCAAGTTTTATCGAGAGCAAAATAGTGCCAGAGTCAAGTGCCGCGGCTGAGACGAGTGACAAAACTTTGCTGCCGAGCTCGGTCGCTAAAGCACCATTAAATCTGGCGACACCGCATGTGTATGGGTTGGTATGAAACGAAGCGATACACGCATAGGTAGCCATGGCTAGTTTTTGTCCGATGCGCTCGAAAACTTCTTCAAGATTTCGGTCGACGAGTTGAGGACTGTCTCTAAATAGACGACACTGATTTCGTGCTCCTGGCAAATTTCGAGCTCTTGTGTCGGCACACCGCCACGTGTCTTCCAGTCGCTTCCTTTGGCGTAGATCTTTGGTCGTAATTCGGCGAGAACTGACGCAGTTGAACCTGTCGAAACATGCACGAAATCAACAAACTTGATCGCATCAATCACAACCGCCCGTTGCGCGGCACCGAGCAAAACAGCGTGTTTCGACTTCGTCCATTCGTCAGAGGCGATATTGCAAAGCACGGGGTTGCCGAGCTTTTTGGCCTCAGAAAAATATGCGATATGACCGTCGTGTAACGGATCAAAACTTCCGTCCACCATCGTCACCCGACCAACATAATTTTTCAACTCGTTGGTTGAAATGATCATTTAAAAATCTTACGCCTTATCTCGCCGAGACCGAAGTGATTGTGGGCCGGGAAGGATTCGAACCTTCGTAGACATAAGCCGGCAGATTTACAGTCTGCTCCCTTTGGCCGCTTGGGTACCGACCCCACATCATCTGACGCCGACACGCTATCTCTTTTGGGTATCGTTTCCCCATGCCAAGTTTCGATGTTGTATCCGAAGTTGACCGCCAAGAATTGCGCAATGCAATCGACCAAGCCCAGCGCGAACTTGCAAATCGATACGACTTCAAAGACACGAATTCAGAAATCGAACAAAAAGATCTCGTCTTGACCCTGCGAACTTCAAGCGAAGACCGACTTCGCGCTCTCAAGGTTTTGCTCGAAGAGCGCTTCGTCAAGCGCAATATTTCTCTGAAAAGTTTGGACTGGGGAAAAATCGAACAAGCAACCGGCGAAAGCGTGCGCCAGATTGTGACGATCAAAGTCGGCGTACCAGCCGACAAGGCCCGTGAGATCAACAAACTGATCAAAGAAAAAGGACCAAAAGGGGTCGCCGGTCAAACACAAGGCGATCAACTAAGGGTCAGTGGCAAGAAACGCGACGACCTGCAACAAACAATCGCCATGCTGCGTGCAGCGAACCTAGACCTGCCTTTGCAGTTCATCAACTTTCGCGATTAGAACTGCCCGAATTTTTAGTCTTCGGTTGGTGTCTCCGCGGCACGACGTTGCAACTCACTGACCACCGATGCATCGGCAAGAGTCGTCGTGTCACCAATGTTGCGACCTTCGGCGACATCGCGCAACAACCTGCGCATGATCTTGCCACTTCGAGTTTTTGGTAAGTCGGGTGTAAAGAAAATCATTTTTGGCTTGGCAATCGGACCAATCTCTTTGGCCACATGTTCTCGCAATACTTTTTCGTCTACTTCGAGACCGCCGCGAAGTGTTACGTAGGCAATAATCGCCTGCCCGGTCATCGCATCATTTGCGCCGACAACTGCAGCCTCGGCAACACTTGGATGTGAGACGAGCGCCGACTCGACTTCTGTTGTTGAAATGCGGTGACCAGAAACATTCATCACATCATCGACCCGACCCAGCAACCACAAATAACCGTCGCTGTCGAGTTTTGCGCCGTCGCCGGCGAAGTATCGACCAGGAAATCTGCTCCAATATGTTTCGCGATATCGCTTCTGATCGCCCCAAATGCCACGCAACATTCCGGGCCATGGAGTTGTGAGCGTCAAATATCCGCCACCTGATTCAACTCGAGCGCCTTGTTCATCAACGAGTTCGGCACCGATGCCAGGCAATGGAAATGTCGCTGAACCAGGTTTTGTGACCGTGACCCCCGGCAACGGAGTGATCATCATTCCGCCAGTTTCTGTTTGCCACCAAGTATCGATGATCGGACAGCGCGAGCCACCAATGTTTTCGTTATACCAGATCCATGCTTCTGGATTAATCGGCTCACCAACTGTGCCGATCAACCGCAACGAAGTTAAATCATGTTTCATCGGTTCTTGAGCACCCCACTTCATATACGTGCGAATTGCCGTTGGCGCGGTATAAAAAATTGTCGCCTTATATTTTTCGATGATCTGCCATATTCGATCGTTTGCCGGAAAATTCGGAACACCCTCGTACATAATTTGTGTCGCACCATTAGCCAATGGTCCATAGACGATATAACTGTGCCCTGTCACCCAGCCGACATCGGCGGTGCACCAAAAAATATCGGTCTCAGGTTTATGATCGAACGCATATTTGAAAGTTGTCGTCACATGCGTCAGGTACCCGGCGGTTGTGTGCATGATGCCTTTTGGTTTGCCGGTCGTGCCTGAGGTGTAAAGCAAAAAGAGCAAGTGCTCCGCCTCCATCGGTTCGGCTTCACAAGTCGCATCGGCTTTTGCCATTGCCTCGTGGTACCAAACATCGCGACCGGGCGTCATCGAAATTTCGTTGTTGCCACGTTTCACAACCACCACATGTTCAACCGTCTTGGTCGACTTCAATGCCTCATCAGCTTGTGATTTCAGCGCAAAAACTTCGCCGCGACGCCAACCGCCATCTGCTGTGATTAATAGTTTTGCTTCGGCGTCATTGATGCGATCTGAAAGTGACTGTGACGAGAAGCCACCAAACACCACGCTGTGCGCCGCACCAATTCGTGCACACGCCAGCATCGACACCGCCGCCTCAGGGATCATCGGCAGATAAATATTTACTCGATCACCTTTTTTAATGCCAAGATTTTTCAAAACATTTGCGAACCGTTGAACTTCATCTAAAAGTTGCGAATAAGTGATCGTGCGCGAGTCGCCCGGCTCGCCCTCCCAATAAAACGCAACTTTGTCACCGCGACCAGCAAGAACATGACGGTCAAGGCAGTTGTATGCCACATTCAGAGTGCCGTCACTGAACCACTCGGCATACGGCAAATCCCACTCGAGGGTTCTTGTGAAAGGTTGAGCCCAAGAAAGTAACTCGCGTGCATGACGCGCCCAATAGGCCTCGAAATTGCGTTCGCCCTCGAGATACAAACTTTGGTCTGCGACAATCGCATTTGCCTTGAACTCGGCAGACGGTGGAAACTTTCTCTGTTCGTATGACAACGCGTCAATCGCATGAACCTCGTTAACCATCTGCCCCTCGATTCAGAACCGTATGTTTGAATGCCCATCGGCGAGAATAGTAAATCGCAATGAAAAACTCACATTCTGCAAACCTTAAAACGGAATTCGCCGACCAGACTGCAAAACGCAGCGAGGCTAACGCCGAGGCGCACGCTGACAGCAACATTCAATTCGGTTGGTTTGAATGGATGTTGGCACTTGGCATGGCCATCACCTGGGGCTCGTCATTTCTTTTGATCGACATAATTATTCGCGACGCACCAACTGCTTTTGTGCCTTTTGGTCGATCATTTTTTGGGATGGTCGCGCTTTTTTTTGTTCGAGGCTCGCGACAAAAGAT
>RFTA01000130.1 GCA_009923685.1 Actinomycetota bacterium | reverse complement strand
TTTGTGCAAGTTGCCGTCGCTGTCGAGCAGGCGATCTGAAAAACCAGGGTGAGCCGCATTCAGACTCGCCAACACTTCGGCGAGAGTTGAGCCTTCGACTTGAACGGTTGAAACGCCACCAGAAAGTGGTCGCAATGTAGTGGGGATTCGTACGGTTACGGTCATTGTCAAAACGCTATCTGCAGTTTTTTATTTTGCTTGCGCTTAGTTGGTTCTTGTCGCAACAAAATAAGCGAGTTCAACCAGTTTGTCGATTGCTGTTCGCTGCAGAGATGAATCGTTGATCGCAGCAACCGACTGCTCAACAAGCAATGAAATTTTTGCTTCAAGTGCGTCAAGTGCACCCGTGTCAATAATCACTTGTTGAATTCGCTTCACCGTGTTCGGCGTAATTTGCGGCAACCCAACCTGATCGAGCACTTCGCGCTGCGATCGAGTCGCACGCTCGCATGCCATTGCCAAGAGTGGTGTGGGCTTGCCTTCGCGTAAATCATCGCCTATTGGCTTTCCGGTGAGATTTGCTGAATCGTCACCAAATGCGCCCAACACGTCGTCACGCATTTGAAACGCATCACCGAGCGGAAGACCGAAGTTAGATAACTGCTCGAGCAAAACGTCTGCTTGATCTGGTGCGGCCAAACTCGCGCCAAGGTGAAGCGGTCGCTCAATCGTGTATTTGCCGCTTTTATAACGGCAAACTCGTTCGGCTTTTGTCAAATCTCGTTCACGTTGCGCCGAACCAATCAAATCGAGATATTGACCGATGTTCACTTCGACACGCATCTCGTTCCAAACTTTTGCGGTTATCGAATTGACCCCAGTCATTAGTTGATCGGCATAAACGAATGCCAAGTCTCCGATCAAAATCACAGCACCTTCACCAAATCGTCGCGCTTCACCCACCCACTTGCTGTCATTGTGTTTGGTGATATAGCGCATGTGCGAGGTCGGCTCACCACGACGGGTCAATGAACCGTCGATTATGTCGTCATGCAATAATGCCGATGCGTGCAACAGTTCTATTGCCGCTTGTGTATCGAGCAGATCACGGGCATTTGCGTCACCGCCCGCGCCGACAAACGCCAAATAACAAAATGCGGGTCGAAGTCTTTTGCCACCAGCGCCAACCAACCGGGTTAATTCGCCAAGTGGGGCACCCAAGTCGTTGTCGATGCCAGACCAACGGTCTTGCTCAAATTGCAAAAACTCGCTAAGACGCGATTCGACTTGCGTCGCGATCGACCTCAACCAAACAGGTGGATTATTCGACACGCCCACTCATTCTTTGGCAAGTCCCTTGACAACTTCTTCTATTTGTAATTTTGCGTTTCCGATGCGATCGCGACAAAGTTCGATTAATTGCGATGCACGTTGAACATGGGTCGCCAATTTATCGACGTCAACATCGTTGTCTTCAAGCTCGGCGAGAATCGACTCGAGTTCTTCGAGAGCCTTGGCATAACCGATATTTTCGTCACTCTTTGCTTTTGCCATTTTAATTTCCTTTCGATGAAATTTCTTGAACCGAGCTAGTCGCCGAGCCATTGACAAATGTCGTGACTAGTTTGTCACCGGTCTTCAACTTCGAGACATCACGAATCGTCTGACCACTGGCGTTTCGGGTGATGCTCCATCCGCGAGCCATTGTGTTGACTGGGTCGAGCAGACGAACTCGATCAGATAATGCATCAAGTGAACTTAATTCGAGCCTCAAGATCTCTGCTGGACGATGTCTTATCCGCTGCGATGTCATCGCCAGACGTTTGCTGGCACGAGCAAGAGCGTCCAATACTTTCGTGCCTATTCTGTTGGCTCGATCAGATAGTCGACTCGACGAAGATTCAAGTTCGCGAAGTGCGAGCGTTGCGATGCCGTCCCAAGCTTGTTCTGTTGCATCAATAAACTCGCGGACTAGTTCGATAATGGCGGTGGCGCAAGCCGTAGGCGTTTTGTGCGACAAATGTGCAACCTCGTCGGCGACACTGACATCAATTTCGTGGCCGATGCCTGTGAAAACTGGCAACCGACACTGTGCGATTGCCGTTGCGATTTCGATCGAGTCAAATGCGATCAGGTCATTTTTTGATCCACCACCGCGCACGAGCATCAACACATCTAGATCATCTCTCGCATCCATTTTTTGTAGTG
>RFTA01000129.1 GCA_009923685.1 Actinomycetota bacterium | reverse complement strand
TACCTCACGCGGCGATTTTTCGCTATCGGTTGAAAGCCGTAAAGAAGTAGTCATGCCGTTCACTGCGTCGATAAAACTCAAATCAAGAGTCGCCTCGAGGTCAACACCTCGTCGGGGATCAACACCATTGCGCGAACGCCCGCCGCGCCCGCCAAACATCTGACTTATCAGGTCGCTGATGTCGCCGCCACCGCCCATGTCGAACGGTTGTCCGCCATTAAAACTTTGGCCACCCGCACCATTTGGGCCGTGCGTGCCAAACGCCGATGGACCAGCGCGACGAACTTCGTCATATTCTTTGCGACGCTTTTCGTCGCCGAGCACGTCGTATGCCGCCGAAATTTCTTTGAATTTATTTTCTGCGGCTGCATTGTTCGGGTTCGCATCAGGGTGGTATTTGCGCGCGAGTTTGCGATAGGTCTTGGTGATCTCTTTATCGGTTGCCGTTTTAGCAACACCGAGCACGGAGTAATAATCTTTTTCGAACCACTCACGCTGTGCAGTCATTGCACTATGCCTTTGTTATCCCTTGACCTTCACCATGGCGGCCCGCAATACACGACCCTTCCAGAGATAGCCGGTGCGCAACACTTCGACGACACGTGTTTCGCTTGCGCCGCTTTCGTCGTCTGCAGGCTCGTGCACAACTGCATCGGCGACGCTCGGGTCAAAAACGGTGTCGACAAGATTCAAAACCTCGAGACCTTGTTTTTGCAGAGCCGACAAAAGCGAACTGAAAATTGGCTCGACACCGGCCGCGCCGTGAATCATTGCTGCCTCACAAGCGTCTAGCGCCGACAACAAACTCTCGACAATTCGTCCAGCATTGCGATCTGACTCGTCGATCAACTGGGTTGCCGAGCGCTTGCGATAATTTTCGAACTCGGCCTGCACACGCAAGGCGATGTCTTTGAATTCGTCGCGCTCTTTAGTCAATTGTTCGACGAGTGCATCAACGCTCAACTCTTCGCTCGAAACTTCGGCTTTCTCGTCAGTCATAACTGATTGTTACTCAGAATCTTTTTCGTCGACAATTTCGGCGTCGACGATATCTGAATCGTTGGTGCCGGCCTGTTGACCAGAAGCTGATGTGCCAGCTGCGTTCGCGTCACGCGATGCGGCCTCATAAAGTTTTTGACTGAATGCTTGGCTTGCAGCCATCAACTTTTCGGTGGCGTTCTTGATCGTGTCGGTGTCGCTGCCGTTCAACGCCGCTCGCAAATCTGCAAGCGGGCCTTCGACCGCTGTCTTGTCTTCTGCGGTCAATTTCTCGCCCTGTTCGCGCAACACTTTTTCGGTTTGGTAGACCAGCGAGTCGGCGTTGTTGCGAACTTCGGCTTCTTCGCGACGCTTTTTGTCTTCTTCGGCGTGCGCTTCGGCATCTTTGACCATCTTGTTGATGTCGTCTTTCGACAACGAAGACTGACCCGTGATCGTCATCGATTGCTCTTTGTTCGTGCCACGGTCTTTGGCCGATACATGCACGATGCCGTTGGCGTCGATATCGAATGTGACTTCGATTTGCGGAACGCCACGAGGTGCGGGCGGCAAATCAACAAGTTGAAACTTGCCGAGAGTCTTGTTGTAACTTGCCATCTCTCGCTCGCCTTGCAACACATGAATTTCTACTGAAGGCTGCATATCTTCGGCGGTCGAGAACACTTCGGTGCGACGCGTTGGAATGGTCGTATTGCGTTCGATGAGTTTGGTCATCACGCCGCCCTTCGTTTCGATGCCAAGCGACAGTGGCGTGACATCAAGCAACAACACATCTTTGACATCGCCGCGCAAAACACCGGCTTGAATTGCGGCACCTGCAGCCACCACTTCGTCAGGGTTGACAGAACGATTCGGCTCTTTGCCAGTCAACGACTGAATCAAGTCAAGCACTGCCGGCATGCGGGTAGAACCGCCTACCAAAATCACGTGCTTGATCTGGCTCTTGGTGATGCCAGCGTCGGTGATCGCCTGTTCGAAGGGCTTACGACAACGCTCGAGCAAATCGTTGGTCATCTCTTGAAACTTCGAACGAGACAACGAAACATCGAGATGCAACGGACCATTTGGTGTCGCAGTGATGAACGGCAAATTGATTTGCGTCTGCTGCACTTGCGACAACTCGATTTTTGCTTTTTCTGCGGCTTCTTTGAG
>RFTA01000128.1 GCA_009923685.1 Actinomycetota bacterium | reverse complement strand
GTCGAGTCAATGCCGCTGCTGACCGTGTCACTCATCACCAAGCAAACTACTTAGTTTTTGTCGGTCATTGCCACTTACAAGCGCGATTGATCGGCGCAGTATCGTGGAGATATGGCGATTGATGTAACAGATGCAACCTTTCAAAAGGAAGTAATCGAAAAATCGAAGGTCACGCCCGTGATCATCGATTTGTGGGCGCAATGGTGTGGGCCGTGCAAGACTCTCGGACCAATTCTCGAAAAGTTGACGGCGGCGACAAACGGAAAAGTGATTTTGGCGAAAGTTGATGTGGATAGTTGTCCGCAGGTTGCGCAGGCGTTTCAGGTGCAGTCGATACCGGCGGTTTATGCGATGAAAGACGGCAAGATCGTCGATGGTTTTGTCGGCGCGCAATCAGAACATGTAGTTGAACAGTTCATCAAGAACTTGTTGCCTGAACCTGTTGTTGTTGATGTCAAGGCGTTGTTGGCAAAAGGTGATGAGGCGAGTTTGCGTCAAGCATTGGCAGCCGAGCCGACTAATGAGAGCGTCGTGGTTGCGCTCGCTGATTTGTTGATCGCACGCAAAGATTGCGCGGCGGCTCTCGAGTTGTTGAAGACTGTGCCCGAGACCGAAAGAGTGCGCACGGCTGTGGCTGCGGCGCGTGCGGCTTTTGTGCCCAACGATGATTTCGACAAGCAGCTGACAGATTTGCTAGTGAGAGTCAAGACTGATGAAGACGCCAAACGCGAGTTTCTCGAAGTGCTCGAGAAAATGGGGCCGAATGACCCGCGTACGGGCGATTATCGCAAAAAATTGACGGCGCGACTGTTCTAATTTCTGCCTCTTTGTGAGGTTCGCGCCCACATAGGGCGATGAAAATTTTTCGGTTGTTCGAGTCGCGCGGCGACGTGACGGGTGCGGCGGGCGGCGCGGGGCGCGCGTTTGCGGTCATCAAGTCGCGCGCGAAGTGGTTTGGCATCTCGCGTCTGATCGGCAGCGTGCTGAGTGTTTGTTTTGTTGGGGTCGCCGGTTGGTGGCTCGTGCGTGTGCCACCGCCACCACCAGAAGCGAATTTGAGTTTTGCGAGCACGACTGTTGTGAGTTCGTCGGCCTTCGACCCGAGTGTTGTTGGCGCTGGCGGTGCTGGTGCGTCAAATATCGGCGGCGCTGGCGCGGCGGGTGTAGCGAGTGTTGTGACGCCGCAGACAATCACTGTTCATGTCGCGGGTGCGGTTAAAAACCCTGGCGTGTATCGCCTCAAATATGGTGCACGCGTCAACGATGGGGTGGTCGCGGCCGGTGGCGCAACTTCGGTAGCGAATCTCGATGTGATCAATTTGGCAACTGTGTTGAACGAAGGCGAACAAATATATGTTCCGAAGCGCGGCGAGAAACCACACACGATTACAAATCGTCCGCAATCGGGCGGTGTGGGCGGTGTTGGCGATAGCGCAACGGGCGGCACTGGCGGTGTGAATGTTGGTGGCGGTGTGACGGGTGGCGCGGGCGGCGCGGGCGGCGGTGAAAGCGGCGCAACGCAAATAATCAACATCAATTTGGCGTCAGCAACAGAGCTTGAGCAATTGCCGGGTGTTGGGCCAGCAACAGCAAAAGCGATTGTTGCCTATCGCGAAAAAAATGGCGCGTTTTTGAAAGTTGAAGACTTGTTGAAGGTGCGTGGCATCGGGCCAGCGAAGTTAAGCGAGATCGTGCCGCGTGCGCGGGTTAATTAGCGCGAGTGAACCGAATGGCTCGGTCGTGCGCGAAATAGCGCGCATTATTAGCGCGTGACAACGTGCGCGGACTTGAAATGTTGCGGGTTGGTTAGAGTGCGCCGAGCACGAGCGCAGCGAGCATCATCGAAAAAAGTGCACCGAGCACTAAACCAATCGCCAACGGTCGAAACTCGCGACGCCACTCTGGCCAACTAGCAATGACGGCGCGAATTGCGCGAAGGCCTGCATAGTGACCGAGAATCCACCAGAGCAAGACACTCGAAACAAAGCTCAACGCGTAAAGCGAGAGACCGCCAGCGGCCGGAATGCCGAACAGCGGCATTGTTGGCAATGCAATAAAAGTAAGAACGAAGCCAAGCAGGCCAGTCAATGAACCAGGTAACGCCAACAAGCCGAGACCGACAACGAGAATTGCGAGCGCAAGGCCGACAGAGA
>RFTA01000127.1 GCA_009923685.1 Actinomycetota bacterium | reverse complement strand
AGCGATCGTCGGCGAAAAGGTCGGCATGACACAGGTGTGGGGAGACGACCAACGCGTCGTGCCCGTAACGGTGTTGCGCATCGAGCCAGCCCGAATTGTGCAAGTCAAAACAGGTTTGACTGATGGCTACACGGCGTTGCAAGTCACGTACGGACAGCGCGATGTGAAGAAAATGAACAAAGCAGAAGCCGGACATTTTGCCCCGAAGAGCGGCGTGCGAAACGTGGCGGCAGGTCGTCGTCTTGTCGAGTTGCGTCTTGATTCGGTAGATGGTTTCGAAATCGGTCAAGAAATTAAAGTTGACACGCTTGCAGTTGGCGAGCGAGTCGATGTGACTGCCGTAAGTCGCGGCAAAGGTTTTGCCGGCACGATGAAGCGTCACAACTTCGGTGGACAAGGCGCGAGTCACGGTAACCACAAGCATCACCGAGCACCAGGCTCGATCGGTTCTTGCACATTTCCGGGTCGCGTTTTCAAAGGTTTGCGTATGTCGGGCCACATGGGTCATCAACAAGTGACGACACTGAATCTTGAAGTTGTGCAAGCAGATCTTGAGCGCAATTTGTTGCTCGTCAAAGGTTCGGTCCCTGGTCCAAACGGTGGCGTCGTGATCATTCGCAATGCCGTCAAGGGCGCAACCAAGGAGTAGCCATGGCAAAGATTGAAATGAAAAATGCCGCCGGCAAAAAAGCTGCATCCGTTGAAGTAGCAGACGCGGTGTTCGGTATCACTCCGAACATTCCGGTCTTGCACCAGGTCGTTGTCGCTCAACTCGCGCACCGTCGCTCGGGCACTCAGAGCACAAAGACACGCTCAGAAGTCAGCGGTGGCGGTAAGAAACCTTTCAAGCAAAAGGGCACGGGTAATGCTCGTCAAGGTTCAATTCGTGCACCGCACTTCAGTGGTGGTGGTGTAGCGCTTGGACCAAAGCCCCGCAAATATTCGCAACGCACACCAAAGAAGATGGTGCAACTCGCGTTGCGCTCGGCACTTTCAGACCGCATGAGCGAAAACAAAGTCGTTGTCGTCGAAGAGTGGGGCTTTTCGGCGCCAAGCACAAAGTCGGCAACTGCAGCCTTGAAGAGCCTCGGCGTCAACGAGCGCGTGCTAATCGTGCTTGATCGTAAAGACGAAGCCGCCTGGAAGAGTTTCAGAAATTTGAAAGATGTACAAGTTCTCAGCACCGGCGAACTCAACGCCTATGACATTTTGTGCAACGACTGGATCGTCTTTACCAAGGCGAGCCTGCCGACAATGGAGGCTGCAAAGTGAAAGACCCACGCGACATTATTCTGCGACCAGTAGTCAGCGAAAAAAGCTATTCGTTGATCGACAAGGGTACATACACATTTGAAGTTCACCCTTTGGCGACAAAGCCAGAGATTCGTGATGCGGTGCAATCAATTTGGGGTGTAAAAGTTCGCCGAGTCAACACAATCAACCGACTTGGCAAGCGACGCATCACCCGTGGCACGAACCGCATTGGTGTGCGCGACGGTTCGAAGCATGCTCTTGTCACTTTAGAAGCGGGCAATCAGATCCCGTTGTTTGAGAACTAATCAAAAGGACGACCCAAGATGCCAATTCGCAAACGCCGCCCGACCAGCCCAGGCCGTCGCTTTCAAACTGTTTCAGATTTCAGTGAGATCACCAAGACGACACCAGAAAAATCGTTATTGTCGCCGAAGCCATCTCGCGGTGGTCGAAACTCGGCAGGTCGAATCACTTCGCGTCACCAGGGTGGCGGCCACAAACAGCAATATCGCATGGTTGATTTCAAGCGTGGCAAAGACGATTGCGTCGCCAAAGTTGCGGCAATTGAATATGACCCGAACCGCACTTGTCGAATTGCTTTGTTGCATTACGCAGACGGTACGAAGTCATACATTCTTGCGCCTAAGGGTTTAGAAGTTGGCGCAAAAGTCGAAAGTGGACCTAAGGCAGACATCATCGTCGGCAATGCGTTGCCACTTCGCTACATGCCGGTTGGTACAACAGTTCACAACATAGAAATGCGTCCGGGTCAGGGCGGCAAGATCGCACGTTCGGCCGGTATGGCGGTGCAACTAGTTGCCAAAGAAGGACAATATGCAACATTGCGCATGCCTTCGAGCGAAATGCGTCGTATCCCTATTGATTGCCGAGCGACTGTCGGCGAAATCGGCAACTCAGAGCACGAGCAGATCAAAATTGGTAAAGCCGGTCGAAATCGTTGGAAGG
>RFTA01000126.1 GCA_009923685.1 Actinomycetota bacterium | reverse complement strand
TCGGGTGCGATGCGAAGCCTGGGCCTATACATATTTCAAAAGCGTGCGGGCGATCGGTGGCCCGTGAGAGCGTGTTACTTATGTTTCACCGCGAGCATCATCACCTGAAATAAAATTCGCGCAGTGGCGCCCCAAATTGTTTCGTCATCCAAATAAAAAAAGTTGATCTGAAACTCTCGATCGCTGAACACCCAATGCTCCTGGCTATACGTGTCTTTCTGCGTCAATTCGAGCAACGGCACACTGAATACACGGTCAACTTCGCTGTTTACGGCACGAAAATTCGGCTCGCTCGCATAACGCGCAACAACCGGCACGATGTGTGAGTTGCTGACGACCGTCGCCATGCCGTTCAATTCTCCAACGACTCGTGCGTCGCTCGGTAGAAGTCCGATTTCTTCGTGCGTCTCGCGCAACGCCGCGTCGACAGCCGTTTCGCCAGCGTCAAGTCGCCCACCCGGAAACGAAATCTCGCCACGGTGATTTGTCATTTCTTGCGAGCGTCGCGTGAGAATCGCCTCAACACCTCTTGAGGTTTCGAACAAGCCAACCAACACCGCCGAAGGCCTTGCATTTTCGAGTGGTTGGCGCAAAATTTGATCGGGCTTAAAGGCCTTGACCGCGGCGCTGACAGCATCGAGCGATTGCAACGCTCGGGTATCAAGATTTGTGAACGGATTGTGATCAATCGTTCGAAAATTATTAGGTCGCGGTATTACCTGCGAGCCGCCAACGCGCATCGTGTTATTTCTGCGCTGGTGACCAACCATTGGCGACCAACTCTTGCAACACGCTCGCCATTCCGGCAGTTTTCAACGAAGCCAAAGTTCGGCCAGGTTGCTCTTCTCCACGCTCCCATGACTCCCATGCGGCGATTAATTTTTTCAAGTCTGGGGCTGGTGTTTCAAAGCTCATCGCCTCAGCCTACGGCGAGCTACGGCCAGCTACGACGAGCTACGGCCGGCTACGGCTCGCTCGCGGAAGCTTGCGCGAGCTAACTGCGACCAAAGACCTTCTTCGTGTAGTTCGTCGTCAACGCAATCACGACGATCGCCAAGCCAACACCAAAAAGTGTCGTACGTGTCGACTGGTCGACGTCAAACACAAATGCGCCGGCGAACAATGCGACCACAAACAACCAGTCGATTATGCGATGCACGCCTCGCGAAACAATTTTGTATGCGCTGAATGGACCATCAACGACCGTCACATTGATTAGCAGCGCAATTCCATACGCTGCCAACACCAACGGATGTCGCGACTGGGCGCTCATCAAAATGAGCGCCGCCGCAATCAGATATTCAACGATCTGATGTAACCAAAAACCTCTTTGTGAAGAAGCTATGGCTTACATCATCCCCATTCCGCCACCTGGCATGCCACCGCCGCCTGCTGGTGCAGCGCCTGGTTTCTCAGGCTTGTCTGCAACGAGGCATTCGATGGTGATCACAAGTGCGGCGATCGATGCTGCGTTTTGTAACGCTGCGCGAGTCACTTTGGCTGGGTCGATGATGCCGGCCTTGACAAGGTCGACATATTCGCCAGTTGCGGCGTTCAAACCAACGCTGCCCTTTGCGGCTTCAACTTGTTGCACGGCAACAGCGCCCTCAAGACCTGCGTTGTCGGCAATTGCGCGAGCAGGTGCTGTCAACGAGTCATAAACGCTGCGTGCACCTGTTGCTTCGTCACCTTCGAGGCCCTTAATCACCTTGAGCACGCTCTCGCGGCTGCGCACCAACGCGGTGCCACCACCAGCAACAACGCCCTCTTCAATTGCGGCGCGAGTTGCTGAAACAGCATCTTCAATGCGGTGCTTCTTTTCTTTGAGTTCGACTTCAGTTGCGGCGCCAACTTTGATAACGGCAACGCCACCAGCAAGTTTGGCGAGACGCTCTTGGAGCTTCTCACGATCCCAATCAGAGTCGGTGTTGTCGATTTCAGTCTTGATCTGGCTGATGCGACCCTTGACTTCGTTCTTGTCGCCAGCACCGTCGACGATTGTGGTCGTCTCTTTGGTGATGATGATGCGCTTTGCGCGACCCAAAAGATCGAGCGTCACATTCTCAAGTTTCAAACCAACTTCTTCGCTGATGACCTGACCGCCAGTCAAAACCGCCATGTCTTGCAACATCGCCTTTCGACGATCGCCAAAACCAGGGGCTTTGACGGCTGTCGAGTTGAACGTGCCACGAATCTTGTTGACGACCAAAGTTGCAAGAGCCTCACCCTCGACATCTTCGGCGATGATCACAAG
>RFTA01000125.1 GCA_009923685.1 Actinomycetota bacterium | reverse complement strand
CGCCCCCGCCGAGTCGAATGAAGCCGACGAAAATCATCCGTTGACAGTTGCGTTTCGTCATTGTGGCGGCACACAAGATCTCTGGGTGCGATCGCAAATGCCGATGGGCAAGGGTCTGGGTTTCAGCGGCGCCGCGCGGGTCGCAGGTTGCATTTTGGCCCATGCCGAAAAAAATGGCGCTGACAAAAAAGAATTTGCTGAAGCAAAACTCGAAATATTGCGTACAGCAAGCGAGCTCGAGGGTCACCCCGACAATGCAGCGGCGTCGATGTTTGGCGGTTTTGTCGCCAGCGTTGACGGTTTCTCGGTGCGCATTCCCACGCCTCTTGATCCGGCGATCGTCGTGTGGGTGCCGCAGCAACAAACTTCGACCAAAGAATCACGGACAAAACTGCCGACGAACATTGAATTCAAAGACGCAGTTTTCAATGTCGGGCGCACGGCATTGTTGGTCGCGGCATTGGCAGCGGGCGATGTTCGATCGCTTTCGATTGCGACCCAAGATCGATTGCATCAAGATCAGCGATTTAGCAAAGCACCAGATTCAAAGCTGGCCTTGCAAGCAGTCGTTGATGCCGGTGCGTGGTGCGCTTGGTTGTCTGGTTCGGGGCCGACTATCGCGGCGATGGTCGATCGCGATTCTGCTCAACGAATCGACGATGCGTTGCCACGCAATGGCTCGAAAATGGTTTTGAGTGTTGCGCAACACGGGGCAGAACTCTTCGCGATCTAACCGTGCAACAGGCTTCGGGCAATGTTGAAGATAACAATCAACATTGATACCCAAACCAAAAGGAGCAAGGTTCGTGCAAGATTCCCCGACAATCAAAACAACTGTCAGCGCCGCTATTGGTGAAACCGACTCGGCGGTCGATGTTCTCTCAATCAGTTGTGACGACTGCGCAATGCGTGCTAGTGCCGCCTGCGATGACTGCGTAGTCTCATTTTTCTGCGAAGATACGGGCGCGCGAGCCGTTGTTTTAGACCTCGAAGAGCAAAGAACCCTAAAAATGCTGGCAAACGCCGGTTTGGTGCCTACGCTTCGGCATCGTGCAGTTAGCTGACGAATCTGGTTCAACCGACAATTCAAATTACACAACTCAGATATTGAATCTCGGCCGCCAGGCTGGGCTTGATCATGTTGGTGTCGCTAGTGCCGAAGTTTTGGTTCGCGCGCGACAAGCGATCAATGAGCGCAAATCACAAGACCTGCACAATCAAATGCAGTTCACCTTTCGCAACCCAGAGCGCAGCACCGACCCAACCAAGACTCTGCCCTCGGCAAAGTCGGTAATTGTCGGCGCGTTTTCATACTCGAGTTCTTCGTCAAATTTTTCTAATCAAAGTGCGACAAAAGAAATTGATCTTTCGGCGCGTGTCGCAAAATATGTGTGGTCAGACTATTACGTGCAGTTGCGCGAGTCACTCGGCAAGGTTGCGCAAAAACTCAAGTCAGACGGTCACCGTGCCGTCGTTCTCGCCGACGACAATGCAATCGTCGACCGCGAAGTTGCTTATCAAGCCGGCTTGGGTTGGTTCGGAAAAAACTCGAATTTATTAATTTCTGGTGCGGGCAGCTATTTCGTGTTGGGTTGCATAATTACAAGCGCCGACCTTGCTGTCGCCACGCAACCTGTCGAAGACGGTTGTGGCGCGTGCCGTCGATGCATCGACAACTGTCCGACCGAAGCGATCGTTGCACCTGGCGTTATTGATGCCAACAAGTGTCTGGCTTGGTTGCTGCAAAAACCTGGCGTGTTTGACCGCAATTTTCGTGTGGCGCTCGGCGATCGCATTTACGGGTGCGATGATTGCCAAGAAGTTTGCCCGCCGACTGTGCGATACGAAAAGAAATCTGCTGGTTCAAACGTTTCGATCACCAGCAAAAAACCCAAGGCGTGGGTTTCAGTTGCCAAAATTTTGACCAGTGATGACGCGTCTCTTCTCGCCGAGTTTGGTGTCTGGTATATCTCCGATCGCGACCCCAAATGGTTGCGTCGCAACGCGTTAATTATTCTCGGCAACATCGGTGACGCAAGCAACGGCATCGTCATCGACTTGATGAAGCGATACTTGCGACACCCAGATGCGATGCTTCGTGCGCATGCCGTGTGGGCGGCGGCACGACTGGGGCTAAACGACTTGATCGACAAAAACGATGTCGATGAACTTGTGCGAGCCGAATTGGCCGTGTTGCCAAGCGTAAAGTGAGAGCCAGTGAAACATCTGTTGGTCACCAATGACTTTCCGCCGAAAATCGGT
>RFTA01000124.1 GCA_009923685.1 Actinomycetota bacterium | reverse complement strand
TTACAACGGCAAGACCGTGCAAGTGCCGTTGCCTGCGGGGCAGGGCACAGGCTTAGGTAAGGCATTGAAACTTATCAATCATCCCGTGCGAAGCGAGATACCGATTTGGTGGGCGTCGCTCAAAGACAAGAGCGTCGAGGCGACCGCAGAAATCGCCGACGGCTGGATGCCGGTTTTCTTTTTGCCAGAGAAGTTCGAAAATGTCTGGGGCAAGTCGCTGAAAGCGGGTTTGGCAAAGCGCAGTTCAAATCTGAAACAACTCGACGTGTCTGCTGGTGGCATGTTGCATATCGACGAGTCGCTGACGCCACAGAAACAACACGAAGTTCTCGACTTTGCGCGACCAAGTTATGCGTTGTATGTCGGTGGCATGGGTGCTCGCGGAAAAAACTTTTATAACGACATGTGTCGCGACTACGGCTACGAAAAAGAAGCGGTAGAAATTCAAGATCTATATCTCGACGGCAAGAAAAAAGAAGCTGCTGCAGCGATACCAGGCGAGTGGCTTGAACTTTCAAATCTTGTCGGGCCGAGAAGCTATATCAAAGAACGGATCGGCGCCTTCAAAGAAGCTGGCGTGACAGTGCTTCAAGTGAACCCAGTTGGCCCCGACCCGGTGCGCGAGATAGAAACACTTCGCTCGATTCTCGACGAGGCCTAATTTTTTGTAGAGCTATTTAATTGTTAGGCCGAGTTTTAGACTCGCCCGAACATTGCGGGTAAGCAGCAAATAAATTATTGATGCACAAATTGCGATCAGAGCGAACACCGTGATGGTGCCGCGCGCGCCAATGTATTCAGAGACGACGCCCGCGAGCAAACTGCTGAGCCCGAGAGAAAGCGTGATCAACGCGAAGTCTCCCGCCAAAACACGTCCGCGCATTTCGTCGGGGCAACGCACCTGTAATCCATAAGTTGAAAGCGTCCATTGAGCGCCGCCGCCAAGGTGGGCTAGACCAATGAACAACGCTGCGACAATTAATACGGGCGATGTCGCCGCGGCAAGATAACCGCCGGCGAACCCAAGACCTGAAACGCCGCAGACCAAAATGACTCGGGACAAATCATTTTTAACAAATCTCGCGGCGACAAGCGGCCCGAGCGCGCTGCCGACGCCACGCAAGCCGAGCATCAAACCCCGACCTGCGTCGCCACTATTAAATGAGTCTGCGGCGAAAACCGCGAGTTGACTGACGACACCCGCGCCGACTGCAAAAGTCATCTTTGACATGAGTAGCGACATGATTGCAGGGTCTGATTTTGCGAGGTGCAATGCTTCGCCCATGTCACGAATCGGATGAATGCGTCGCGTTTGAGTTTTGGTGCGAGCCTCTTGCATCGGTCGAGTGACTGCGGCGATAAGTAGTGCGGCGATGATGAATGTGACGACGTCGGCGATGAACGCTGCGTTGCGTCCGAATGCCTGAGAAAAAATGCCGCCGATGCCTGCACCTGCGGCCAACATCACACCCCAACTGCTGCCAAAGATCGCGTTTGCTTGGCGAAGTTCGTCGGGGTTCTTTGCCAAATTTGGGATAGCGGCTTCGAGTGCCGGGCGAACGAATGCGGCGAGCGCGGCGATTGAACCTTGGGCGACGAAGGCAATCCAAATTTTTGAATCGCCGATCAAGAGAAAACTTGTTGCTGCGATTGCCTGCAGAATCGAAACAATGATCAATACCTTGCGTCGGTCGTAACGATCAGCGACCGGGCCGCCAATTGGCGAGGCCAAAAACGACGGCAGCGAGAACGCGACAAGCAACAAAGAAACGAGAAACTTCGAGCCGGTGAGATCTTGAACCAAACCCGCTAGCGCAACAAAAGTGAACCAATCACCCATGAACGAAAGATTTTGGGCGATGAACAGCAGGCGCAAATCACGGTTGGTCTTCAACACTTTGAACATGTTTGCAGTTATTTCTTGTTGCCGAGTGCGCGCAAAATTTGTTCGGCTTGTTCGACAATTTGCGCGACGAGTTTGCCGGCTGGAACAATCTCGTTGACCGCGCCGGTGCCTTGACCCGCAGGGTAGAACTCACGCGAAGTGTCGACCTGTGTGCCCGATGGGTGGCCGAGGTGATTGACGTTGGCTTGCGTCGAGGCGATCGCCTGCAACGGAAATGTCTGGATCTCTTCTGGGTGTTGCTCGAAGTGGTTTGTCCATTCGTTACGCACGACCCGACATGGCTTGCCCGTATAAGAGCGGCTGATGACCGTGTCGTCTTCGCGGCTTGTGACCAGTGCTTCTTTGTAACCATTGACGGCGCGC
>RFTA01000123.1 GCA_009923685.1 Actinomycetota bacterium | reverse complement strand
TGGGGTTAGTTGTGGTTGAATCGGCCGTTGCGCAAGTTGGGGTAGTTTTGTAGCCAGATGAATGCGCCAGCCAAGAAACTCGGCACGGTGGGCATGCTTTGGAGTCTTCTGCCACGAAATTCGCGCCTGGCAATGCCGGTTCTGATGCTGATGGTTCTGCTGGGCACGTTTATCGAGGCTCTGGGTATCGGTCTGGTCATTCCGGTGATGACGACGATCAGCAAGGGTGGCACTGGTAGCAGTAGTTCGATTCTGCAGCCGATTTTTGATGCGTTTGGAATACGGTCGGTTAGCACGATGGTTGGGGCGTCGGTGCTGCTTCTAGGCGCGGCGTTCTTGGTGAAAAACATTTATATGTTGGCGCTTCAGTGGCGTCAGGCGCGATTTTCGAACGCGGTTTCGCAATATTTGGCTTCGACTTTGTTTAGGTCGTTTTTGAGGCGACCGTATACGTTTCATTTACAGCGGAATTCGTCTGAGTTGTTGAACGTTGTGCAGCAAGAAGTCACGATGACAGTCGGATTGATTACGGGTTTCATGGCATTGATGACTGAGTTTTTAGTTGGTGGTTCAGTTGCAGGCTTGATGTTTTTCACTGAACCCGTTGCTGCCGCTGCGACATTGTTTGTATTGATCTTCGGCACGATGATTTATACGCGAGTTACACGGCCGCGAATGAAATACTTTGGTCAGTTGCGCCAGAAAATTGAACCGCCACGCACAAGATACTTGCTTCAGGGTTTTGGAGGCGTGAAAGATATTCAGGTGCTTGGTCGGGGTGACAATTTTTCAAATCAATTTGAGAAGCAGAATCTGTTGGTTCAAGATGCGGGTCTGCGGTCAGGAATTCTTAAGTCAATTGTGCCAATGTGGACTGAGATGTTGGCGATGTCGGGTCTTATAGTCGTTATCTGGGTAATGATTTGGCAGGGGCGAACCCCGGAGAGGATTATTCCACTGTTGGGCTTGTTTGTAGTTGCGACGTGGCGCTTTGTGCCGTCAATAAACAAAGTTATTGGTTTGGTTAATAACATTCGCTATTCGCTGCCAGCTGTGGAGTCGTTGTATAACGAGTTTGAATTCATTAAGACACAGAGCGAGATAGTTAAGTCGCAAGTGGTTTTTAACGACAAAATTGAGATGCGCAATCTCACCTTTAGTTATGCGAATACTCCGGCGCCGAGTTTGCGTGATGTGAATATTGTTGTGCGCAAAGGTGAAACGGTTGGGTTTATCGGGCCATCGGGCGCGGGAAAGAGCACTTTGGTCGATGTGATCCTTGGATTATTGCCGCCCAGTTCAGGTGAACTCTTGGTTGACGGCGTAAACATGCATGAGCACAATATTGAGTGGCAGTCGACTATCGGCTACGTCGCGCAGGCGATCTATCTGACTGATGATTCGATTAGGCGAAATGTTGCGTTCGGCATCGCGGAAAAAGAAATCGATGACGCGGCCCTTGAGCGAGCATTGAAGTCAGCGCAATTGTGGGACTTTGTTCAATCTTTGCCAGAAAAAGATAAGACGATTGTCGGTGAGCGCGGCATTCGCGTTTCTGGTGGACAACGCCAGCGTATTGGCATTGCCCGAGCGCTATATCACGAACCGCAAGTGTTGGTGCTTGACGAAGCGACAAGCAGTCTTGACATTGAAACCGAAACCGAAGTGATGAGTGCAATTCGCGCTTTGCAGGGCTTTAAAACTATTTTGATCGTGGCGCACCGTCTTTCGACTGTTCAGCATTGCGATCGCGTTTACAAAATTGAGGATGCAACGATCGTCGGTGAAGGCACGCTCGAAGAATTGACAAAGTCTCGCTAGTTGATTCGATTAATCGCTGACTTGAATCTGCGCCGTGTTGTGGGAGAGGTCGCGGAGGGCGGGGAGAGAAATAGTGAGCAGTGCGACGGCAACAAAAAGCACGGCAATTACGGCGAAAGTTTGCTGTAGGCCCAAGCCCTCGACAGCCAGACCCACAATTACTTGACCGATCGGCGGGGCGGCGTACAGCGCCGACATCTGCACGCCGTAAACCCGACCTTGCATTTCGGCGGGCACTCGATTTTGAATCAGGGTATTCCATAGCGGGTTGAATGGGCCCCAAATCATGCCCATAAGAAAACCAGCAAAAACGAAAACGTATGTCGGCGGCAACAAAACCATCGGCGCAACCGCAACAGTTACGCCGATCATTACGCCGCGCAAAATTGCATATCGCGAAAATCTTCGGGCGATCGCGGCGAAACTAAATGCGCCGAGCACCATTCCGGTTGCCAGCGC
>RFTA01000122.1 GCA_009923685.1 Actinomycetota bacterium | reverse complement strand
AATCCACAATCCACAGGCCTTATTACTGTTATTAGATTTATATACAGATTTGCACATGCAATAACAAATCGTGCACACATCTCTAATAACCGATTAGCGAGGTAACGCCGTGAAGTTCAGAGTCGAACGCGAATTGTTGACCGAAGCACTTGGTGCCGCTGCACGAGTTGCGTCGAACCGAAATAATGCGATGCCAGCACTTTCAGGTGTCCACATGCAGGTAAAGGGTGATGCTTTAGTTTTAACATGCACCGACAACGATCTGAGCGTTCGATCAACGCTCGCGGTGGGCGGTGCACAAGATGGCGTCGCGGTTGTAAGTGCGAAACTCATTAGTGACATCGTGCGGGCCATGCCCGAAGAAAAAGTAACTATTGACGCGCAAGGCGAAGAAGTCATTGTGTCGGCGGGCAAATCTCAATTCACCGTGCCAACTTTTGCTGCGACAGATTTTCCGAATATTGTCGTTGCGGGCACACAGCCAGTGACGATCGGCGCCAAAGTTTTCGGCGAAGCGTTAGGTCAAGTTGTGCGCGCTTCATCAAACGACATGCAGCGACTCGCATTGACGGGTGTGTTGATGGTTGCCGAACCAGACTCGGTCTGTTTAGTCGCAACCGACTCGTATCGTTTGGCGGTTCGCGAATTGCCGGGCGCGACGATGCTTGGTCATGGTGCCGAAATTGTCGTCCCCGGGCGTGCGTTAAGCGAATTAGAGCGCCTCATTGGTGGCGCAGAATCAATGACGATGGCGCTCGGTGAAAACCGGGCAACTTTTGAAGTTGGTGGTTCGACTCTGACCACAACTTTGTTAAATGTCGAGTTTCCGAAATACAAACAGTTGATCTCGGGGCATTATCCGAACAAAGTGACCACAGCACGAGAGCCCTTGCTTGAAGCCGTGCGTCGCTCACGAATTTTGGCGCGTGAAACCACACCTGTGCGACTTGAAATGTTGTCGAACTCGATTCGTCTGTCGGTTGTCACCCAAGACATCGGTCAGGTGGTTGACGAACTTGATGCGAAACTAGATGGCACCGAAATAACAATTGGTTTCAACTCGCAATATTTAATGGACGGCATCGACGCGATCAAAGGCGACGAGATCACTATCGAATCAACCGACCCTGTGAAGCCGGCAGTGTTGCGAGGCGTAGGCGACAAAAACTACTTGTATCTTGTTATGCCACAGCGGCTAACGAGCTAGTTCGTTGTTGCGCACACTTGACCGCAGCATTAGCTGACTAGTTGTGATCCTGCAACAAATTCAACTCAGCGACTTTCGTAACTACACGAACACCCAAGTTGATTTTTCGACAGGCGTCACCGCGATCGTCGGCAGCAACGGACAAGGCAAAACAAACTTGACTGAAGCGTTGGCATATTTGTCGACAATGAAGAGTTTTCGTGGGGTTCCGACTGAAGCGATGATTAGAACAGGAACCCATACGGCATTTATTCGGGCGCGAGTTTTGCACGATGACGGGCGCGAGATTTTGATTGAGGCGAAACTCACTAATCAAGGTCGAAACCAAGTCTTGATCAACGGCACAAAACTGCCAAAAACACGTGATTTATTGGGCATGGTGCGCACCACCGTGTTTTCGCCCGACGACCTTGAACTCGTTAAAGGAAGCCCACATTTGAGGCGCGACTTTCTTGACGATTCACTTGTGGCATTGGCAAACAAGAACGATGTGCTGCGACTTGAAGTTGACCGCATCGTAAGACAACGCAACGCAGTGTTGAAACAATCTGGCGGCCGACTTAATAATGCCGTTGCATCAATGCTCGATTTATGGGACGAAAAATTCTCAGACCTTGGCACTCAACTCGGTAAGGCGAGAACCGAACTCGTTGCAAAACTTTCGCCGTTTATTGTTCACGCTTACGAAGAACTCGCACAACAACCGAGCGATATTTCAATCGACTATTCACCTGAGTGGTTGAAAATTGGTTTGGCTAAATCTTTGGGCGAATCGCGCACAGAAGATTTGCGTCGAGTCGTGACGACGATAGGCCCGCATCGCGACGACTTCGAAATTTTTATCAACAACCTGCCGGCACGTACTCATGCTTCACAAGGCGAGCAACGAACCATGGCTCTGGCATTGCGACTAGCGCTGCATCGGTTTATTAGTCACAGTGTCGGCGAAATACCGATCTTGATTTTGGACGATGTCCTTTCAGAGCTTGACCCAAACCGTGCGAAAGCGTTGCTGAATCACTTTCCGGTGGGTCAAGTTTTGATAACTACGGCCTCCGAATTGCCGGTTGAAGC
>RFTA01000121.1 GCA_009923685.1 Actinomycetota bacterium | reverse complement strand
GTTAAACACCGCAAGCAGCACCGCGGTCGCATGAACGGCATCTCGAAAGGTGCCAACGAACTCGCATTCGGTGAATACGGCATTCAGGCTCTTGAGCCGGGTTGGATCACCGCGCGCCAAATTGAAGCTTCACGTATTGCTATGACTCGTCACATCAAGCGCGGCGGAAAAGTCTGGATCAACGTGTTTCCAGACAAATCGGTGACCAAGAAGCCTGCCGAGACTCGCATGGGTTCTGGCAAGGGAAACCCAGAGTTGTGGGTGGCGGTAGTCAAGCCGGGTCGCGTCTTGTTCGAACTTTCATACCCGACATCGGCCACCGCACATCAGGCACTCAGCCGTGCGGCACAAAAGCTGCCGATCAAGACGCGAATTATTTCGCGAAACGAGGCAATCTGACATGGCACGTGAACTAACTGAACTTCGTGAAATGGATCTCGCCACACTCGTAGACGAGTTGCGCGCGACAAAACAAGAAGCCCTCAATCTTCGTTTTCGTAATGCCACGGGTCAACTCGATGACACTGCGGCGATCACGAAGGCGCGTCGTCAAATCGCCCGAATCAGCATGTTGATTCGTGAGCGAGAAATTCTTGCTGCAGAATCTGCAGGGAAGCGAGCATAAACATGGCCGAAGCAACACCAGTGACACCAGAGCGCAACCTTCGCAAGTCGCGTGAGGGTGTAGTCGTGTCGAACAAGATGAACAAGACGATTGTGATTGCAATTGTCGAGCGAATTCGTCACAAGAAATACGAAAAGTTCGTGACCCGAACCAAAAAACTTTACGCCCACGATGAGGCCAACGATGCGAAAATCGGCGACCGCGTGCGCGTCATGGAGACCCGCCCGATGTCGAAACTCAAGCGTTGGCGCGTAGTCGAAATTTTGGAGCGTGCAAAGTGATTCAACAAGAAACCCGACTTCGAGTTGCTGACAACAGCGGCGCTCGTGAAGTGCTCGTGATCAAGGTGCTCGGCGGTACCCGCCGTCGCTACGCATCAATCGGCGATGTTTTCATCGGCACCGTCAAAGACGCAATTCCTGGTGCGGCTGTCAAAAAAGGTGAAGTAGTTCGTTGTGTTGTCGTTCGCGTCGCCAAAGAAAAGCGTCGCCCCGACGGCAGTTACATCAAATTTGATGAAAACGCAGCGGTGTTGATCAAAGAAGATTTGACGCCACGTGGTACCCGTATTTTCGGCCCAGTTGGTCGAGAGTTGCGAGACAAAAAGTTCATGCGAATTATTTCGCTCGCCCCGGAGGTGTTGTGACATGAAGTTCAAAAAAGGTGACAGCGTGATCGTCATTGCAGGCAAAGATAAAGGTGCGACGGGCACGATCTCGGCCGTACTTCCGGCAAAGAACAAAGTGATCATCGACAAGGTGAACGTTGCGATGCGTCACACAGTTGCGCGCGGTCAAAACACCAAGAGCGAAATTGTCGAAAAGCCGATGCCGATTCATGCTTCGAATGTGGCGATCAATCAAGGTGGAAAGCCATCAAAGATTGGTTACAAAGTCGACAAAAAAGGCAACAAAGTAAGAATCGCCAAGAAAACGGGAGCAGAGATTTAATGGCTGCAACGACCAAATATATGCCGCGCATGAAGGCGCACTACCTGAACACGGTTCGTGCCGACTTGATGAAGCAGCTTGAACTCGAAAACCCGATGCAGGTGCCGACGATCGAAAAAATCGTCATCAACATGGGTGTCGGCAAGGCAACCCAACAAGCGTCGCTGCTCGACGGTGCGGTCGCAGATTTGACTGCGATCACCGGCCAAAAGCCGTTGGTGACAAAGTCGCGCATCGCAATTGCTTCATTCAAGTTGCGCGAGAACCAAGCGATTGGTTGCAAGGTCACGATGCGTGGCGACCGAATGTGGGAGTTCTTCGATCGCATGCTGTCGATTGCGATTCCGCGAATTCGCGACTTCCGTGGTTTGTCAGGCAGATCGTGGGATGGCAATGGCAACTATACATTTGGTCTGACCGAGCAACTTGCATTCATGGAAGTTCGAGTCGATCAAGTTGACACGGCTCGAGGCATGGACATCACAATCGTGACAACAGCCAAGAGCGATATTGCAGGAAAAGCTCTTCTTGATGCTTTTGGTTTTCCATTTCGTAAAGGCGAGGTACCAGCATCTGTTACCAAGGCAAAGAAATCGAAGAAGAAATAATTTCACGGGATTAACACGGCACTAAAGAACTAAATAGGACAACAACATATGGCAAAAAAATCACTCAGAATCAAAGCAGAGGCAAAACCAAAGTTCAAGGTACGCGGCTATACCCGCTGCCAGCGT
>RFTA01000013.1 GCA_009923685.1 Actinomycetota bacterium | reverse complement strand
GCCCGACATTCGACCTTGTGCGTCGGCTTGCACTTTGACGATGTCTGCATCCATTGCGTTCGCCGCCAATGCAACCGAAGAGTGCGCACCAGATGAAGTGACAAGAATTGGACGAACGCGATCGTAGACGCCTTTGCCGTTTTGACGCCACCGCCATCGCGCGGCAATCAGCGCCGAAAGATTGCCAGCAGTGCCACCGCTGACGAAAACACCGGCGCTAGTCGACGGAAAGTTCGCGAGACTTGCTACCCATTGCAATGCTTGGTTCTCGGCATAGACGGCACCAGAACTTTCTAGCCATGAGCCTGCATAAATATTTGACGCACTAAGAACTAGATCGAACAACACGGCACTTTCGGTCGGTGCGCCGGGCACAAACGACAAAAACGACGGATGGTCGACGCTGATGCAGGCATGTGAAAGATGCTTCGTGAAAATCTCAAGCGCTTTTAAACCGCCCAGACCCTCGGCCGTGATCGTGTTGCCTACGAGTGCTTGTAATTGACTAAACGTCTTTGGACCGTCAAGTGGCGGTGGGTCGAGCCGAATGCGCTCGAGCGCATATTCGACGACTGCCTCGGCGAGTTTCTCGCTGTCTTGATCGTGATAGTGCATCCAATAGCCGTCGGACTCGTTGCCCGATGCGGGATGCTGTGGGAGATTTGTCACCATTGATTTTTTACCACGATGCCGAACTCTACTTGTGTGCGGCATGCTCATCGGGTTCGTCAAGTGCACCAGTTGATCTGTCGCCAGAAGCCGCGGTAGGTCGCGAACTATCGATTAGCGCAGGTTGCGCGAGTTGCCATGGCGAAGACGGCAACGGTCGAGTCGGACCAAAATGGATCGGTCTGGCCGATTCGCAAGTCACGCTAAGCGACGGCACCGTTGTCACTGCTGACGACACCTATCTATATGAGTCGATAAAAGACCCAGGTGCCAAGAAGCGTCGAGGAGCGTCGGGCATAATGCCGGCGAACAAACTTACCGACGACGAAATCGCCAGCATCATCGTTTATATTCGCGCGCTTAAATAGTTTTTAAGCCAGCGTCACTAGTTCGAGCCAAGACTCGTTGAAATAGTCTTCTTGGCCGTCTGGCATGAGCAAAACTTTTGTCGGTGCGAGTTGCTCGACAAATTCAGCGTCGTGGCTGACCAGTACAATTGCGCCTTCCCAATTTGAAAGAGCATCAGCAACAGACTGACGACTAGATGGGTCAAGGTTGTTGGTCGGTTCGTCGAGCAACAATAGGTTGTTTTTTCCGACCATCATCATTGCAAGTGCGAGTTTTGTTTTTTCACCACCAGATAGAGTCGCCGACTCTTGGTAGACCTTGTCGCCGGACAAACCGAACATGCCGAGCATGCCTCGCAGTTGAGTCTCGGTGAGACCGAGCGAAACCGGTGCCTGGTCGCGCATGTGCTCGACCAATGATCTTTGGGGCACCAAGTTGTCGTGTTCTTGGGCGTAATAGCCGACTTGAACTTGATAACCGAACTTGACTTCGCCGTTGTCGGGCTTGACCTCGCCCGCCAAGATTCGTAAAAGTGAAGTTTTGCCGGCGCCATTTAAGCCGAGCACCAAAAGCCGCTCGCCGCGACCCAAGTCGAAACTCACGTCGTGAAAAATGTCGGGGCCGCCGAAAGTCTTGCGCAAACCGTCGACAGTCAAAACTGTTTCTCCGCAATGTGGCGGTTCAGGAAAGCGAACTTTCAAAACGCGGGCACCGCGCGCGGCGTGCACGCGAGTTTCTTCGATGCGACCGATTCGCTTTTCGATGCTGTGCGCCATCGCTGCTTTGCTGGCTTTGGCGCCGAATCGATCGACAACGCGCTGCAGTCTTTCGATTTCTTTGCTTTGTTGGGTCGCCTTCTTTGCTTGCCGAGCCTCGTCAGCTTCGCGTGAAACCAGATATTGCGTGTAAGTGCCGCGATATTCGACAATCGAGCCTTCTGAGTCTTCGTCTGGTCGATCAAGATGCAACACGCGAGTGATCGCCTCATCGAGCAACTCGAGGTCGTGACTAATAACCAGTAGCGCGCCTTTGTAGCCACGCAAAAAATCAAGCATCCAAGTTTTTGCGTCGATATCTAAGTGATTGGTCGGCTCATCGAGCAACAGCGTGTCGCTACCACTGAACAAAATTCGAGCAAGTTCGATACGTCGACGCTCGCCACCAGAGAGCACACCTAGAGCGAGATTCAAACGATCGGGCTTCAGCCCCAGACCCGCGGCGATGGCTCGAGCTTCGCTGTCGGCGGCGTATCCGCCCTTGATCGAAAAAGCTTCTTCGGCTTTGGTGAATTTTGCGACGTTGGCATCGCTCGAGTTTTCTTCGAGTGCGATTCGCAATTTTTCGATGCGCACGACATCTTCGTCGATGCCACGACCCGAGAGAATGTGCGAGATTGCGGTGCGAGCGTCGAACGAACCAGCAATGCGAGGGTCTTGCGGAAGATAACCAAAACCGCCTTTGCGATTGATCACACCAGACTTTGGTTCGTTGGCGCCACCGAGCACTTTAAAAAGTGTCGTCTTGCCTGCGCCATTGCGACCGACAAGACCGACTTTGTCGCGGGGCATTACCGCGAACGAGGCGCCGTTAACGACGAGTTTGCCGCCAATTTCGACGCACAGATCTTTGACTTGGAGCACCCGTCAAGGCTCGCACCACATTCGCACTGATACAACCTGCGAAATCGCCTATTGTCGTGCGTATGACTAGTGCTACAGATGTTTTGGTCGGAGCAACAACGGCGGCAACCGCGAGCGAAGTTGTTTTGGGTGCCGCTATCGCGATTGCTTGCATGATGATCGCAGTTTGGGCGATAAGTCTGGTGATGCGTGACGCGTCAATAGTCGACATTGCCTGGGGCTCTGGTTTCGTGCTTGTGGCTTGGGTCAGTTATTGGCTGAGTGACGGCAACTCGACGCGAAGTTTTGTGCTGACTTTATTGACGACGATCTGGGGTTTGCGACTTGCTTTCTATTTGGCGAAGCGCAACCTTGGCCATGGCGAAGACTTTCGCTACCAGTCGATGCGACGCAAGCACGGCAACCGATTTGCAATCGTCAGTTTGTACACGGTCTTTGGTCTGCAAGGTGTGCTGATGTTTATCGTTTCGTTGCCGATTCAACTTGGTCAGGTGCGCGAAGAGCCTGGTTTCGGAATTATTGGCGTGCTCGGCGTTTTTGTTTGGGGTGTCGGCATTTATTTTGAGGCCGTCGGCGACGCTCAACTCGCGCGCTTCAAGCGCGACCCCGCCAACAAGGGTCTTGTGATGAATCAAGGATTGTGGCGATACACGCGACATCCCAATTATTTTGGTGATTCGTGTGTTTGGTGGGGTTTAGGTTTGGTCGCCGCTGAGTCGTCGCTCGGTATTTTTGGCTTAATCGGCCCCGTTGTTATGACGATCTTGCTGGTCAAAGTTTCGGGTGCCGCGATGCTCGACCGCGCGATGCTGAAGCGCAAACCTGGCTACGAAGAATACGTCGCCACAACCTCGGGCTTTATTCCTCGCCCACCCCGCCGCTAAACCGACCACATCTCGATTGGCTTACGAGCCTAAATTTGCTCTCTTTGAGCGGACGACGGGATTTGAACCCGCGACCCTCACCTTGGCAAGGTGATGCTCTACCACTGAGCCACGTCCGCATTTATTGCATTTACTTAAGGGTTTGAGTTTAGCAACGGGTCAGCAGTACTCAACACATCTCGGCTTATCTTTACTGTGCTTGACAACCGCACCACGCCTGCAAGCGACGCGAGAACGACGGCACCACCGAAAACTTGCATCGCTGAAATGTTTTGTCCGTAGACAAGCCATGCGCCGACCGAAGAAATTACTGGCCCGAGCAGCAAAATCAACGACGACACCGATGCGTCAACATATTTTTGAGCCCAAAGCATGAAGCTGTGGCCGATCGTTCCAGAAAATAGTGTCATTGCAATCAAAAAACCCAAATCGCGCCAAGAAATCTGCAGAATGTCGTTGCTCGTGGCGAGTGCGTATGGCACGACAACGCATGTTTGAATGACGCTGACGCCATACAAGAACTGCCAAGTGTCGACACCATCTATGCGCCGACGCTTCGATGAGATGAAATAAAAAGTCCAGGTCAACGCGTTGACCAGAGCCAAGAAGTCGCCAAAAAGCGACGACCCGCCGGTGTTGCCAGCGCCAACGACAATGGCAACGACACCGGCAAAACTTGTGACGGCAAGCAACACCTGCCACTTAGAGATCTTTTCGTTGAGAAATTTCGGCGCAGCAAACAGAACCATCGCCGTCGAAATGTTGCCGATGATCGTTGCATTGGCAACCGACGTCTCGGTGATTGCGGTGAAACCAAAAATAGTCGACACACCAAACAACGCGCCCGGCAACCAAACCGAACGAAAGAGTTTTTTGTTGATTTGTTTACCACCACGACGGGCAATCAGATAAAGCAACGGTGGCCAGAACAACACTCGGTAAAACAAAATTGAATTGATTGAAATTGAAGGTGCCAAAAACAAAAGAGGGCCGATACCCCAGGCAAAGACTGCGATAAAAACAGCGAGGACTGGTACTGCGGCGATTCGCGCGCGAACACCACTAACCAAACTCATCGACAACTGAATTTCATTTTGCGGGTGGTCGCAAATCAACTCGCAAAATCAGCACGCCGTCTTCGATCGTCGCCGCAGCGTCACCGATCATCGCAAAGTCTTGAAAGTCAACCTGTGCTTGCGACAAAAAATGCTGCCGCTCTTCACCCGCAACAGGTGGCAACGGACGACGTTTTACCGATGCCGCACGCTCGCGAAATCGTTCGATCATTTCATTTGGGTCAAATGGAGAAGCCATATAAGTAATTTACTTTGTCTCGTCAAATCGATTGGCTGCCTTGATTGTTGAACCTGCATCGAGCGACGCAGGCGGTGCACCAATCACGGGCATTGCCCGCACCGAGTTGAGCATCTGCTTTCGTGCTTGATCGTCGGCTTGAGCAAATTCGCGCTGGCCCATGACTTCGAGTGGCGCGAGGGCTTCTGGCTCGGGGCGTGCGCTTATCCAAAACCAAATAGTCAATGCGCCAAGACCTGCAGCCACCACGATCAGACCTATTGCGATGAAGTTCAACGAGACGCCAAATGTGACTGCGACTGAAACGAAGAAAAACACGACATCGGCAAACATACGGCTAGGTGACAAACTAGTCGGAGATGGCAAGCAATTTATTGAACCTAATTTCGACTGTTTTGTTTTTCGTAGTTGGCTTTGCATTACTGCGTTGGATCAATCGTTTCGAGCCGCAGTGGGTATCGCGCGATGGCATGCGATTCAGTGCCCGTATGACCGAAGACAAAGTCGACGCGTCAAAGTGGGTTGATGTGCGCGTGACAATTGACGAAAAACAATTGATTGTTCAAGCGCGCGGTCGCCGTGGCAAATTGTTTCGTGGGCGATGGATCGTCGGCTATTTCACCGAGACGCAAGATTCGAAGCGACGCCACTATGTCGTGACCAATGAACTTGACCGCGATGATCGAGCGATACTGCGCGTGCCAGCAAATAGCACATGCGTAGTCGCGCTTGACGCGATGATTCGTTAGTTCAAAAAGTGCTTGTCTAAGAATGTCGCGATCGGCTTGCCGACCTGGTCGAGATTGATCAAAAACGCGTCGTGACCATGTGGCGACTCAATTTCGACATATTCGCAACTGCCGCCAACATCGTTGATTGAGTCGCGAATTTGCTTTTGCTGATAGGTCGGATACAAAATGTCGCTCGAAATACCGATCGATAGAACTGGCGCAGTGATTCGCTCTACGGCACTGCGCAATTCGCCGCGACCACGTGCAACATCGTGAAGATCCATCGCTTTGCCGATGATCAGATAACTGTTCGTATCAAAACGACGAATCAACTTGTCGCCGTGGTGGTCGAGATAATTTTCGACCTCGAACTTGTCCCATAAGCCCAGACCGTTATAGTCGGCGTCGGTGTCGGCAAGTTCACGACCGAAGCGATCGGTAAACACATTGTCGCTGCGAAAAGTAACTTGGGCAATCATGCGCGCTATCGCCAAGCCTTGCCACGGGCCATCGCCCACCGCCGCGTCGTAATAGTCTCCGCCCCGCCACTTTGGATCAAGACGAATTGCACGTCGCCCAATCGCACCCCACGCAATTTGTTGGGCCGTGGCTTGAAAGCAAGTTGCGATCGGCACGGCTGTGCGCACGCGATGCGGAAACGTAATCGCCCATTCGAGCACTTGCATGCCGCCCATTGACCCACCAATAACCGAATGCCAGACATCAATGCCAAGCATGTCGCTAACTCGAACTTGCGCGCGCACCATATCGCGCACGGTGATAACCGGAAATCGTGAGCCATATGGTTTGCCATCTTCAGGGTGCAATGATGCAGGGCCAGTGGAGCCTTGACAACCGCCGAGAGAATTTGTGCACACGACAAACCATTTTTTCGTGTCAATCGCACAACCCGGACCAACCAAACCTTCCCACCAACCTGGCGTCGGCGTGCCTTCTTCGGCGCTACCTGCGGCATGCGAGTCGCCTGTCCATGCGTGACACAACAAAATCGCGTTCGACTTTTCGGCGTTCAGTTCGCCCCACGTTTCGTAAGCGATTGTTACATCTTGTAGGGTTTTTGAATTGTCTAACGCAATTGGTCGATCAACAGGAAACTGCAAAAATTTTCGTGTCCCCGAAGGCAGCCCAGCATGCCACGCGCCAGTCGCGGGATAATCATGTCGAAGCATCGCTGAACTCGTTTCTCAAATCGTGCGCGAGTCGCAAGACTTGCATTTGGAGTTCGGCCCGTTGCTCGGCTTTCGCCGAGCCACATCCCCACCCGAAGGTGAGCTGGCACCGTGGGTCTAACCCCGGTTGCCGGACCATTTGGTCACTCCTGATGCAACTTCTTGCAATTCGCGATTTTAACCGTTGATTGCCTTATAAACGATAGCGGGATAGCGTGATGAATAACACGCGGGCGGAGTTGGGGATTATTCGCGTTGGTCTATCGCGCATGCATCGGTGCCACCCGGCAAATGCTGGCGATTTTTGGCAATCAATTTATAAATTGCGGATGCAACGACGCGCACGACGGGCAAGTCGATGGCGACCCCGAGTATCGCCCACCCGAGAGAGCTCGAGCGCAAAAGTGCGGCCACTGCCCTGCTGCCCGAGCGAATAGTCGCGTCGCAACTCACCCATTGCAACGCCGTCACGCACTGCTCGGTGGTCAAACCTAGCAAAGTTAAGTCGGCTTTTTGATGAGCGACAATTTTTGCATCCGTCTTTATTCGGCGCTCGATGAATCGCACACAGCGCGCACAAAATGCACAGTCGCCATCCCAGATCAAAAAATTTGTTGCGTGCTTGGTCACAGTTAGAACGATAGTTGTACTAATTGGTCAGCATGCGCACAGATACGATGATTTCGTGAAGTATCGGTTTTTGTTGCGACCAAGTTGGGTTTTGCTACATGTGACCGTCGTCGCTGCAATTGTTCTAATGATCAATCTCGGTTTGTGGCAATTTGACCGATATCACCAACGGGTCGAATTCAACAAGATCGTCTCTGCCCGCATCGTCGCCGAACCCGTGCCTCTAGTCGAGTTGTTAAGTGCTTTGGCAACAAACACAAAAACTTCAAAAGATCTCGAATGGCTTAACGTCTCGGTCGCGGGCACTTATCTCGATGACCAAACGCTGCTCGCAGTCAACCGATCGCAAGAGGGCATTTCGGGTGTCGACCCACTCACGCCTCTCTTGATTGGCAATAACTCAATCGACGGTGGCAATGACGATCAAGTTGTGCTTGTTAATCGCGGTTTTATTACACAGACGACTGAGACACCGAATGCCCCCAACTCTCTCGTGCAACTTATTGCTCGCGTGCGAGTTTCTGAATCGCGTCGCTTTGGCGAACTGAGTGACCCGGCCACGGGCAAGTTAAGCGAAGTGATCAACATTGATTTGCTTCGATTATCACAGCAGATCGAAAATTTAAACACCGAGATCTATCTCGAAGCTATTAACACGCAACCAAAAGACTCAGCCGAACTTGCACGCATCGCCGACCCAGTTTTGTCGACCGGCTCACACTTGAGCTACACGGCTCAGTGGTTTATTTTCTCGTTTTTTGTAGCCGCTGGTTGGGTCGTGGTCGTGCGACGCAAACTCAAGTCAGGCTAGATTTTCGACGAACCCTTCAAGTTGTCGCAAATTGCGACACTCAAAAACACCGTCGGTGTGAGCACCATACTCGCCAACTATCGAATCGCCCGTGTTCCAATACGACTTCGGCTCGGGATTCAACCAGTAAACATGGCGGGCTCGTTTGCGCATTTCTTTGACCACCCACGACTGAGCCGCGTGATAGTTGTTGCGCGCGTCACCCAATAGCAACACGGTCGTCTTTGAATTGATGTCTTTGCCATATCGCTCAAAGAACACTTCAAATGCATGGCCATAGTCGCTGTGGCCGTCGACCCAAACAACATCGGCTTCACTATTCACGCGGTTTATTGCTTCGCCGATGTCTTCGGTTGATTTAAAAAATTTGGTCACCTCGTCGATGCCGTCTATAAACACAAAAGATCGCACTTTCGAGAACTGATTTTGAATCGCGTAAACGAACATCAGAGTGAACCGCGCAAAAGCGGCCACACTGCCCGAAATATCTGCAACAACCATTAGCTCAGGCTTTGCCGGTCGCGGATATCGAAACTTCGGATCAGCAGGCACTCCGCCATAACTCAAAGAGTGTCGCACCGTATTGCGAAAATCAAGCGGACCCTTGCGACCATGGCGGCGTTTGCGCGCCAAACGCGCGGCGAGTTTTCGAGTTAACGGATACAAAGCCTTCTTCAAACTCTGCATTTCGTCTCGACTTGCATGCATGAACTCGACATCTTCTGGCAGGGGCTTGCGCAGTGTCTTGGCCATCGCCTCGGCACCACGATCGGCAACGAGTCGACGACGAATCTCTGATTCGACTTCTTGTTTGAACTGTTCGATGCGAGCCTCGAACTCATCTTTTTCGAGTCGTTCTTCGAGCGCCGAAAGTTTTTGGTCGCTCATTTCGCGATTGGCGTCCATCAACTTTTGCAGCATGTTGTCAAGATCAAGATTGCGCAGCGTGCGATAGAGATAGTAAGTGCCGCCCACTGGTCGACCAGGCTCCATGCCGGCGAATCGCTGCACCGACTGCTTGGCAAGTGCTCGCATCATCGCTTGATCGCCGCTCATCAACGCTCGCATCAACATCGCGGCGATTTCTTCTGGGGTCAAAGAATCCATTCCCCCGCCAGACCCTTTGCCTTCACCTTGACCCTTGACTTGATCCATTTGGTCTTGCATTTCGCGCCAGAAATCATCTGGTTGACCATCTTGAGTTATCTCGTATTCGGGGCCACGCAATGAAAAGTAAACCTCAAAAATTGTCTCGAAAACCCGCCAGTGCGCATTGTTCTTGACGAGTGTTGCACCCAAGGCATATTTAAAGGCGTCACGATCTTCGATCGGTATGACCTTCACCGCTTCCATTGCGTCGAGGTTTTCGGTCAAGCTCACGGGCAGACCAGCATTTCGCAACTCGACAATGAAACCCGACATCAGATCAAGTACGGGCATTTTAGAAACTCACTTCGTAACTGAAAGTTCTTTGGCCGCTTTGGCGATGTCGGTTTGATATTTCAGAAGAATGTGCAGAGTCTCTTTGGCTTCTTTCTCGTCGATC
>RFTA01000120.1 GCA_009923685.1 Actinomycetota bacterium | reverse complement strand
GGTAGCGCCGACAGAGCAAGAAGATTACAGTCGCATCACTATCGTCGTAGATCTTGAAAGCGCGACCCTTGAGCAGATGGTCAAGCAGTTGTTCAAACTTGTAGATGTAGTGCGAATTTCAGAACTTGACCCGCGCAACTCTGTTGAACGCGAATTGATGGTTGCCACGGTGCGTGCGACGCCTGAACAACGCGGTCAAATTGTCGAGTTGGTGAACATTTTTGAGGGCAAGATTCTCGGGGTTGGCCCAGAAGCGCTAAGCGTAAGTCTGGACGGAAGCCCTGAGAAGCTCAATGACTTTTCAGAGTTATTGAAGCAATATGGAATCATTGAATCTCAACGCACGGGTCGCGTGGCGTTGCCAAAACTAGATCGCACTGCCCGAGTTCGTGCAGTGAACCAAACCAAAGGAAAGGCAAGTTAATGGCTGCAAATGTTTACTACGAGAAAGACGCTGACCCGTCGATTATTCGCTCAAAGAAAGTTGCGATTATTGGTTATGGCTCGCAAGGTCACGCGCATGCGTTGAACCTCAAAGAGTCGGGCGTCGATGTTGTCGTTGGCTTGCGAGAGGGTTCGACATCGGCTGCTAAAGCAACTGCTGCCGGGTTAAAAGTTTTGTCTATTGCTGAAGCCACAAAGTGGGCGGATGTAATCATGATTCTTGCGCCAGATACCGAACAAAAAAAGATTTACGACGAGCACATCAAGGCAAACCTCGCTGACGGCAAAGCTTTGGCATTTGCACACGGCTTTAACATTCGGTTTGAGCGAATCGCACCACCAAAGGGTGTAGACGTAATCATGATTGCGCCAAAAGGCCCTGGTCACTTGGTGCGACGAACATACACCGAAGGTGGTGGAGTGCCGGCATTGATCGCAGTGCATCAAGATGCAACAGGCAAGGCAAAAGCACTGGCATTGTCGTATGCCGAGGCAATTGGCGGTGCACGTGCAGGAGTAATTGAAACCACATTTCCAGAAGAAACCGAAACTGACTTGTTCGGTGAACAAGTCGTGTTGTGTGGCGGCGTGACTTCGCTAGTTATGGCAGGTTTCGAAACACTTGTTGAAGCGGGTTATGCACCCGAGATGGCATATTTCGAGTGCTTACACGAGGTGAAATTGATCGTTGACTTGATGTATGAAGAAGGCATCGCTGGCATGCGTTACTCGATTTCAGATACTGCTGAATATGGCGACGTAACTCGTGGGCCACGAATTATCGACGCCGACACCAAGAAGCGAATGAAAGTGATTCTTGAAGAAATTCAGACGGGCAAGTTCGCCGAAGAGTGGATAGCCGAGAGCGACTCGGGGCGAAAGCGTTTCTCTGAACTTCGCAACGCGGGCAAGAATCATCCAATTGAAAAAGTTGGGTCCCATTTGCGTTCGATGATGCCGTGGATTTCAAAGGGCAAAAAGAAAGTCTCTGAAATCTCGGGTGGCTGAGGTTTTAGATCTAAAAAGTCGAGAATTGTTAAAACCCGAGTTGTTTAGTCGGGATTAGCCTGATAGTTTGCCGTGCCTATGACAAACGCAAATTGGGGCTTTGAAACTCGTCAAATTCACGCTGGTCAAGAACCAGATTCAGCAACTGGCGCTCGCGCAGTGCCGGTCTATCGCACAACAAGTTATGTGTTTCGCGACGCTCAACACGCGCAAAACTTGTTCGCTCTCGCCGAGATCGGAAACATCTATACCCGCATCATGAACCCGACGCAAGGCGTGCTCGAGGCACGACTGTCGTCGCTCGAAGGTGGCATCACAACTGCAGTTGGTTTGCCTGGTGCGCTTGCTGTGAGTTCTGGTCAGTCGGCTGAGTTGTTGGCGATTTTGACTCTCGCTGAAGCGGGTGCTCACATTGTTGCGTCACCAAGTTTGTACGGCGGCACCTACAACTTGTTTCACTACACGTTGCCGAAAATGGGCATTGAAGTAAGTTTCGTCGAAGACCCAGACAATCTTGATCAGTGGCGTGCGGCGATCAAGCCAAACACGAAAGCGTTTTACGGCGAAGTTTTGGCCAACCCGCGTAACAACGTGCTTGACATTGAAGGCATCGCAAAAGTTGCCCACGAAAATGGTGTGCCGTTGATTGTCGACAACACCGTGCCGACACCGTATTTGATTCGACCAATTGAATGGGGCGCAGACATCGTCGTGCACTCGTTGACGAAATTTATTGGCGGACACGGCACGAGCATCGGTGGCGCAATTATTGACGGCGGCACATTTGATTTCGGCAAGGGCGACAAGTTTCCAAACTTCACGCAACCTGACCCGAGTTATCACGGGTTGGCTTATTGGCCAGCGCTCGGTGCCGG
>RFTA01000119.1 GCA_009923685.1 Actinomycetota bacterium | reverse complement strand
TCAGCGATGAGAAAGATTGCGATTGGTGCTGATCATGCGGGGTTTGAGCTGAAGCAACATCTCGTTGAATATCTTTCTAGCAAGGGATTGCAAGTTGCCGATCACGGTACGAATTCAACCGAAAGTGTCGACTATCCAGAAATTTGTGCGAATGTGGCGCGGGCGGTGCGTGACGGCAAAGCAGAGATTGGCATCGTGCTCGGCGGAAGCGGTCAAGGCGAGCAAATCGCGGCGAACAAAGTGCACGGGGTGCGTGCGGCGTTGTGCAACGACTTGTATCTCGCCGAAATGGCACGATCGCACAACAACGCAAACGTTTTGTCGATGGGTGGTCGAGTCGTCACGCCAAAACAGGCCGAGCAGATTGTTGATAAGTTTTTGAGCACCGAGTTTGAAGGCGGAAGACACGAACGTCGAGTTGCTCAACTGGGTGAAATTGAAAAGTCAGAATCAAAATTGAATAAGGGAGCATAAACAATGCCTTGGCCATCTGAAACTAATCACGACACGGCGATTTTTGATTTGCTCGAAGATGAGCGTTCACGGCAGTCGACAGGTTTGCAATTGATCGCCAGTGAAAACTTTGCTTCGCCTGATGTGATGGCCGCGACAGGTTCGGTGTTGACAAATAAATACAGCGAGGGATACCCGCAAAAGCGCTATTACGGCGGCAACGCGGTGGTCGACGACATTGAGGCATTGGCGATCGAGCGAGTAAAAAAACTATTTGGTGCCGATCACGCCAACGTGCAACCGCATTCGGGTGCGAGCGCAAACATGGCGGTGTATTTGGGTTTGTTGAACCCGGGTGACACGGTGCTCGGGTTGAGTCTCGACCATGGTGGTCATTTGACGCACGGTTCGCCAGTGAATGCAAGCGGCATTTTGTATAAATTTCACTCTTTCAAAGTCGGCGCGACTGACGAGCGTCTGAATTTTGACGAGATTCGCGAATTGGCGATCGAGCACAAACCAAAATTGATCGTGGCGGGCACCACTAGTTATCCGCGACGACTCGAGCCAGAGCCATTCAAGAAGATCGCCGACGAAGTTGGCGCGTTGATGATGTTTGACATTGCACACATCGCGGGTCTTGTGGCTGGCGGTGCGCACCCGAACCCCGTGCCGTTTGCTGATGTGGTGACTTTTACGACCCATAAAACTTTGCGCGGTCCGCGTGGCGGATGCATTTTGTGCCGCAAAGAATTCGCCGCAGTGATCGATAAAGCAGTGTTTCCGGGCAGCCAAGGCGGGCCGCTTGAACACGCGGTTGCAGCAAAAGCAGTTGCGTTTCACGAAGCGTTGCAGCCAAGTTTCAGCCAATATGCACATCAAATTGTCAAAAATGCGGCCGCGCTTGCGGCTGCGCTCGCCGGTCATGGTTTCAGACTTGTATCGGGTGGTACCGATACGCACATGATGGTCGTTGACCTGACACCGTTTGATGCTGAATTGACCGGCAAAGAAGCACAGCTCGTGCTCGACACCGCGGGCATCACTTTGAACAAGAACGCGATACCAAATGATCCGCGAAGTCCGTTTATAACTTCTGGCATGCGCATTGGCACACCGTCGGTGACGACCCAAGGCATGCGTGAAGCAGAGATGCCATTGATCGCCGAATACATCGTCACCGTGTTGCGCAATCGCAACGACGCGGCAAAAGTTGCCCAAGTTCGCGCAAAAGTTGCTGTGCGCGAAGTTTCCGGTTTATGAAAATCTAAAGGCGAGCTAAAACTCGACTAAATGAAAGATCTCTCCGGCTATTTAATTGTTGGCGGAGTTGCAGCAGTTGTAACGGCGATAATGACACCGCTCGTCGCGATGTTCGCGCGCAAGCACGGCTTCATGGCAACGCCTGATGAGCGACGCAGTCATCCTGAAGCGACACCAGATATTGGTGGCGTCGCTTTTTTTATTGCGCTAGTTGCCGCCGTGTTCGTGGCTTGGCAAATGGACAGATTTGATCCGTTGTTTAAAAATAACTCAGAACTTGTTGGTGTCGTTGTCGCCGGTTTGGTCGTGTTCATCTTGGGTCTTGTCGACGACATTCACGAAGTATCAGCGCCGATGAAGGTGACTGGTGTGGTTGTTGCGGCGGTTGCGTTGATTTGGTTTGGCGTGACTATGATTTATTTTCGCGCGCCGTTCGTCGATGTGTTCGTGTTGTCAAGCGATTGGATACCGCTGTTCACGGTGTTGTGGTTGCTCGGCATGACGCAAGCAATAAATTTGATCGACGGCCTCGATGGTTTGGCGGCAGGCATCGTGGCGATCGCGTCGATGGCGTTTTTTGTCTACAGTCGCAACTTGGGCGTGAATGGATT
>RFTA01000118.1 GCA_009923685.1 Actinomycetota bacterium | reverse complement strand
ATCAAGAAACAAGACGATGGTTATTACGCGATCTTCAATATCACGGCGCCAGGCGGCGCACTTGATGAGGCCGAGCGCGCGATGCGAATCGCCGATGATGTGTTGCGCCACAAACTTCTCCGCCTTCCTGACGATGAAGCCGCGCGTCGCGGTCTTTCAGTCGTAGCAAATTCATAAGCAATCAAAAAATAGAGGACCAAAAACAAAATGGCTGATAACAGCATCACACTCGTCGGAAACTTAACTCGCGACCCAGAAATTCGATTTACGGCAACAGGTCGAGCAGTTGCATCGTTTGGCATCGCCGTTGGTCGTCGCTATCAAGTAAACGGCGAATGGCAAGAGCAAACCTCATATTTCAATGTCACGGCATGGGGTCAACTTGGCGAGAACGCCGCGGCGACTTTCACCAAGGGCACCCGAGTCGTTGTTACTGGTCGCCTCGAGCAACGTGAATACACTTCACGCGAAGGCGAAAAGCGCACCGCGATCGACGTAATCGCCGATGAACTCGGACCAAGCTTGCGCTGGGCAACTGCCACGGTTGTGCGCACACCAAAACAAGATGGTCAAGGCGGCGACGCAACGAACCGACCGGCTAACACCGGCACCAACCCGGGCACAGAGCAAACACCGTTTGACGGTGAAGAACCATTCTGATCAAAAAGTAACAAAAGCAAAGTAAGGACTTCTCATGACAAGTAAATCAAACAAACTCAGAGCTAAAAAAGCGTTGCTTCGCAAGCCGAAGAAGCGCCCGAACATGATGGTGCAAGAAAAAGTAGGTTTCGTCGACTATAAAGACGTCAACCTATTGCAGCGATACATGTCAGACCGCTCAAAGTTGCGTGCGCGTCGCATGAACGGCAATTCAGTTCAGCAACAACGCGACATCGCAACCGCGGTGAAAAATGCGCGTGAAATGGCCTTGTTGCCATACACAAAGCGTGTTTCAGCCACTCGGGCGCCACGTGAGCGCGGCGAATTCGGCTCTGATGATCGTGGTCGTGATCGCGGCCCTCGCCGTCCGCGTCGTGACGAAGGTGCCGGCGATTCAACTCAGGTTGAAATCTCAGAAAATGTTTCGGCTGAAGTTGTCAACGAAGCAAAGATTGAAGCCATTGTTGAAGGGGCCGCATCATGAAAGTTTTGCTTCGCTCAGACATCAAAGGAGTCGGCCGTCGTGGCGACATCGTAAATGTTTCGTCTGGACATGCCCGCAACTTTTTGTTGCCAAATGACTTGGCGATAGTCGCCAACGCGGGCACAATCGCCCAGGCCGAGGTCATGCGCAAGTCTCGCGAACTTCAGATCGCTGCTGATCGCGAGTCGGCTCGCCTTGTGGCTACGTCATTGTCGACAACTGTCATAAAAATCGCGGCAAAAGCTGGCAATGAGGGTCGTTTGTTTGGTTCGATCAACGCTGCTGAAATCGCCAAAGCAGTTCTCGATCAAACTGGTGTCACAATTGATCGCAAAAATATCCAAGTTGAGACACCATTGCGACAACTTGGCGAGCATTCGGTAACCGCCGAAATTTTTGCCGAGGTTGTGGCAACCCTCAAATTAGAAATCGTTGCCAAATAATTTCGGTAACGAGTTTCTAGTTATCCACCTGTTATCCACAGAAGAATCACAGGGTTATACCCGTAGCAATCAACAGGCAATCTAAGGCATTGTGTAGCCATGACTATTGCTGAATTTCCTCGTGGTGATCGCGGTGATCGCGGTGCCGCAACTCAGCGATCTACAAACAGAATTCCCCCGCACAGCGTCGAAGCTGAGGCATCGTTGTTGGGTGCAATGTTGTTGTCGCGTGAAGCAGTGAGCATTGCGTTCGAGCGCGGTGTTCGTTCGGACGAATTTTATAAACCCGCACATCAACACATTTTTGATGCAATTCGTGCGCTCAATTCTGCGGGCGAACCGGTTGATCCGATAACTGTTGGCGATGAACTTCGTCGAAACAACTTGTTAGATGGCATTGGCGGCATTGACGCGTTGCTCACAATACAAAATGCCACGCCAGCGATTACGAGTGCCGAGCGCTACGCCAAAATCGTGCGCGAAACCGCGTCTTTGCGCAAGTTGATTTCGGTTGCTTCAGAAATCGCCGAAATCGCCTACAGCGGCCCAGAAGACGTCGCGCGAGCGATCGACGAGTCTGAGTCAAAGATTTTTGATGTCTCTGAAACCAATGTTGGAGATGCTTCGCAACGCCTCGGGTTGTTGGTCAACGAAGCAATGGAAAAACTCGAAGATCGCGCCAACAACAAAGAACTGATTACGGGCACAGCAACAGGTCTCGACGATCTCGACAAAATTTTGCTCGGCTTGCAACCAGGCACGTTAAATATCTTGGGCGCGCGA
>RFTA01000117.1 GCA_009923685.1 Actinomycetota bacterium | reverse complement strand
TTGATAAACGGTCGCAATACCCAGCGCACGAGCCTCGCGGGGTGATTCGAAGGCGACTTCGTGGCCCTCGAATTTATATTTGCCGCCACTTGGTTTGTGCAGACCCGAAATGATCTTGATGAAAGTTGATTTTCCGGCGCCGTTGTCACCGAGCACGCACGTGACCTGACCCGCGACAACTTTTGTCGAAACATTCTGCAACGCCTTCACATTGCCGAAGTCTTTGCTGACATTTTCTAGTTCAAGAAGCGGAGATTTCGTACTCATCGTTGTTCGTTCGCTTTCTTTCGTACGTAGTTGTTAACTAGAACGGCGACCAACAAAACCGCACCCAAGAAAATAAACCGACCGTCTTGGTTCCATTGAGCCGCAGGAATACCATTTTTCGAAACCGCCATAATCAATGCGCCAAGAGAGGCACCCACGACCGACCCGTATCCGCCAGTCATCAAGTTGCCGCCCACAACCGCCGCAATGATGTATTCAAATTCTTGACCGTCACCCTGTTGGGCCTGCACCGAGTTGAGGCGCATCAAAATCATTGCCCCTACAAATGCTCCCATCAGCGACGTCGCCATGAACAAGGCCGTTTTTACTTTGTCTGCCGGCACACCAGTGGCACGCGCAGCATCTTTGTTGCCGCCGACGGCGAAAATCCAGTTGCCATATTTAGTTTTCGTCAGAACAAACGCACCCACCGCCGTGAAGAACATCCACCAGAAAACAGACATTCGAAACACTCCGTCCGAGAGCAAGAGCCTCACAGCCAAAGCAATTGCACCTATAACCACGCCGAGCACGACCATGCGTCGGCCCAAATTGTCGGCCGCTTCGTCAGCTTTGGTGCGAGTTTTGTGGGCTGCTTCAACGAACGTCGTCGCTAAAGCAAGAGTTGCTGCGAGCAGCAAACTCGTAAAAATACCACCCCTAAATCTCGGGGCACTCGAGTCGGCGCGAAGCGCAAACGCGACGAACACGAATGCGACAGTCATCAGCACGCCAATATTGATGAACCACTTGGTCGATGACTTTCCGGCGGCACGACGGGCTTGATAGAAACATGTCGCCGCACCCGTACCGGCGACGGTTATCAACACCGCGCGAACCGCCTGCACCGTCGTCAATTGAAACAACGAGACGATGCCAATCAACGAAACCAAACAAATAATCGGCAGACGAACAATCAGCCCGGCAACGACACGACCTCGACGTTCTACATCACCACGAATAAACGAGCGAATTGTCAACACCAGTGGCAAAGCCCCTGCTGCAATTGCAACGACGAATCGCATCCAAAGTGGCATCCATTGAAGCATTACCCGCTCTTCGTTGCGGTCGAATAGTTGCCCCGAATAACTGGCAACGATCACGCCCAGCAATCCCAATAGCAAGAGCCTCTTTGATTCGTCGGGCAAACTGCCGACAAGTTTTTCGCGTCCTTCAAATCGTGCACGAGCATAAAAGACGATTGCGACAACTGTGCCTATCAAACCGACAATTCCAGCGATCGTGTTTCCGTTAACCGAATCGGTCCGATGAAGGGTCATGACGCCAAAAATCGCACCAGCCACGCCGACAAGCGCGATCGTCATATCTAGATTCGACCTCGAAGACTTTCGCACGAGAGCCTGCTCCATGAAACCAAGCATCATCAACACCGCAAAAAGCAAACCACCGACGATGAATGTGACATCGCGATACTTCATGTCTCCAAAAGAGTTCTCGCCACCCAACAATGCCTTGAAGAACGGGTAACCGTGCGCCTTGTCGACGTCAGCGACATTCACAAGCGAGTTGATGCGCTTTGAAAAAACAAGGTTGGCGCCCTTGATCACAAAGAACGACCCGAGCGTCACGATGAAACTCGGCAAGCCGGTTCGATTTACCAAAAATCCGTTCCACCAACCCACGCATCCTGCCAACAAAAATGCAGCGGGAATACAAACCCAAAGTGAAACACCGCCGTCAGTGAAATATTTAGCCATCAACGCGATGGTCACACCGCTCGCGCCAGTCATTACGCCAGCAGAAAGGTCGAATTCTCCGCCGATCATCAATAACGCAACCGTCACCGCCATAATGCCGAGCGGTGCGGCAACATCCAAGAAGTTTGCCGTGCTGCCTGCGGTGCCGAACTTGTCACCATTGCCCCAGAAAAATGCCCAGACAACTACCGCGCCGATTAGCGCGCCGATTTCAGGCGAAACCAGAAGTCTCTTGATTGGCCCTCGATAGGTGATTCTCTCATCACCGCTTGGCGTCAGGCCATCAACTTCGCTCACGCTCTTATCCCCCACAAATTCAATTAACTCAAGATCAAATTCAAAAAACAAAACGGGTTGGTCCGCTCACCCTTTGCAGAGCGAGCGGACCAACTTTCG